>JAIRRR010000232.1 GCA_031255875.1 Treponema sp. | reverse complement strand
GCACTATCTTATAAAAAGCGGGCGTAAAGCTATTTTGCGGTTGCGGGGTAATTTATGTATGCAGTCAACGGGATTTATTCCGGCGGAGACACGGTAAAGATAGAAACACGGCCCGTATCTCTCGGAGCGCCGTACAGGGTTATCGTTACCTTTATAGAGCCGGCCGATGCGAGCGGAACTGCGGCCGGTTCCGCAAATAACGCGGGGCCGGCCAAGAAAAGAGCGGCTTTTGCCCGATTGACGGAATATCACAAGTCATTACCGGCGAACTTTGACTATGAGAAAGAACTCGCAGAGTATCGAGATGAAAAATTTGATCGTACTGATTGACACAAATGTCATTCTTGACGATCTGATAGACCGTGAGCCTTTTGCGGAAAACGCCCATCGTATACTGGAGTTGTGCGCCGAAACGAAGGTTTTAGGATGCATCGCGGGGCACAGCCTCCCTGCCATTTTCTATATTTTACGTAAATCCCATTCCGCTGCCGGGAGAAAGGCCATGCTGCGGGATTTGTGTGAGATTTTAGAGCCTATAGGCATAAACAAGCCGGAAATTCTCGCTGCGCTTAACCGTGAAGACTTTGACGATCTCGAAGACTGCCTCCAGGCAGTATGCGCGAAAACGGTCAGCGCGGATTATATAATTACCCGGAATACGGACGATTTTGCCAATTCCCCGATACCGGCGATTCTGCCGGAGGATTTTTTAACTGCCATCAAGCCCGAGTGAACGCGGTTTTGCGGCGCGGCCGGAGGCTGTTCCGTGTGATTATTACGCGCGAACTCTTGCCTTAAAGGCCCGGGAGCACTATCTTATAAAAAGCGGGCGTAAAAAGTGATCGAAAAACCAGGCGAAGTGGAAGAAGGGCTCTTTCTGAGCCCGGAGGACGTGAAGGTATTGTTTACCCTGCTCAAGGCCAGGGAATACGCCCTCTCGGGCGCGGAACGGCTGGTTCTTTCAAAAATAGAAGACAGCCTCTACGCCTGCCTGTCGGTCGATGAGATAGAGGCGCTGCTCCCGAAGAACCCCGGCAGGGCGTCCGGCGCCGGTTCGGAAAGGCAAGGCCGGTAATGGAGAAAAACGCGCGGAGGCCCGCCGGGGCGGCAAAACGTCCCGGAAAGAAATCCCGGAAACAGCCCCGGGAGAAAAGCCCGGGATTGCCCCGCATTGTCCGCCTTTTTTGCGGCATCCTTGCCGCCCTGATCGCCATTGCCGTGATTTTCGGGGGGGGCGCGATCGCGGTACTTGTCTACCTGAACAGCCCTCCGGAAACAGTCTCGCAGATGGCCCGGGAATCCTCCCCAGCCGACACCCTCCGTCTGGAAGATGACGGGAAGGTCTTCATCGAAATAAGGGACGGGGAAAGCTCCTATTCCGTGGGCCAGCGGCTTGAAAAGGCCGGAATCATCCGGAGCCGCTACCTGTGGAACCTCCTTTCCTACATGGACAAGGAGTACATCAAGACAGGCTCGTACAGGTTCGGCTTTCCTGCCACCCAGCTTGAAATCCGGTCGGTTTTGGTCGAGGGGAAACAGCTCCTTATCCGGGTGACCGTTCCCGAGGGGGTCACCCTGAAAAAGATCGCCGCGATACTCGAAGGGGCGGGTATATGCACCAGGGAGGCGTTTTTGCAGTCCGCCTCCGACCGGGACGTGCTTGCCGAATACCGGATCCCCGGCCTGACCATGGAAGGCTACCTCTACCCGGACACTTACCTGTTCCCCGCGTCCTATCCCGCCCGCGAGGTTATCCGCACCATGGCGGGCACCTTCTTTGCCCGGCTCGCGGAAACCGGGGAAAACGCCGATTCCCTTCCCCCGGAAGAAATCAACCGGAAGGTGATTCTGGCCTCCATTGTCGAGCGCGAGTACCGGGTGGCGGACGAGGCCCCTCTGATGGCCGGGGTTTTCTACAACCGCCTGGAAACCGGAATGGCCCTCCAGTCCTGCGCCACGGTGGAATACGTCATTACCGAGATCCAGGGGAAGCCCCACCCGCGCGTCCTCTATACCCGGGATACGGAAATCCCGGATCCCTACAATACCTATCTGCGCCCCGGCCTCCCCCCGGGGCCCATTTCCTCGCCCGGGAAGGTGGCGCTTGACGCCGCCTTCCGCCCCGCTTCCAGCGATTACCTTTATTTCCGCCTGGTAAACCCGGAAGAAGGGCGCCATTATTTTTCAAAGAACTTCGACGAGCATATAAAGGCGGGAACCCTTTACGTTAAAGGAGGCGGTTTTTGAGGATCGCCCCCTCGTCAATCCAGGAGGTAAACGACCGGGTAGACGCGGTCGCCGTAATCGGGGAGTATGTACGGCTGGAAAAGCGGAGCGGCCGTTTCTGGGGCTGCTGCCCCTTCCACCAGGAAAAGACCCCCTCGTTCGCCGTGGACCCGGACCGGAAGATGTACTACTGTTTCGGCTGCCACCAGGGGGGGAATGTCATCAAATTCATCATGGAGATGGACAAGGCGAGTTTTCCGGAAGCGGTGGAGCTTCTGGCGAAAAAGGCCGGGATCGAGCTTGCCTATGAAGGTTCCGGCGATTACGAAAGGGAGAAGAACACCCATAAAGACGATCTCTACGTGCTCTACGACAGGCTGGCCGGCAGTTTTCACTATTTGCTGATGGAAAAACCCGAATACAGCCGGGCGAAACAGTATATTTTGGAAAGGGGCGTTACCGAGGAGATGCTCGGCCGCTTCCGGCTGGGGTATGCCCCGGCCGACAGGTCCTGGCTGTTCAGGTTCCTCTCGAAAAAAGGCTACTCCCCCGAATTGCTCGCGATGTCAGGCCTTTTCTTCCCGGACCACCCGCAGAGCGCCTTTTTTCACGACCGGCTCATGTTCCCCATAGCGGACCGGCAGGGAAGGACCGTGGCGTTCGGCGGGCGGCTTCTGTCCGGGGACGGGCCGAAGTACATCAACTCCCGGGAATCCGATGTTTACAAGAAGGGACACACCCTCTTTGCCATCGACCTGGCCATGAACGAGATACGGCGGACCAAGTCGGCCTATATTGCCGAAGGCTACATGGACGTAATCGCCCTGCACCAGGCCGGGATAAGCAACGCGGTGGCGCCCCTGGGGACCGCCTTTACCGACGACCAGGCCCGGCTCTTAAAACGCTGGGCGGACAAAATATGCCTTGTCTTTGATTCGGACGGGGCCGGGCAGACCGCGGCGGTCAAGGCCATACTCACCGGCCGGAAGAACGGCCTGGACTGCTCGGTGGCGGTTCCGGGCCGCATGATTCCCGAAGACGGGGGGGCGGGCGCCCCTCTGAAAGATCCCGCCGATATTTTGAAACAATTTGGTCATAAAACATTGCAAAAAAGCGTAAAATACAGTATAAATGACTTTGAGTATTTAGTTAATCGCGCCCGTTCCCTGTACGATACAAACGGCCCGGAAGGCAAGGCCAGGGCGGTTGCCCTCCTTTTCCCCTACGCGGCGGCTCTGGATTCCGAAGTATCCCGGGAAGCCTGCCTGGCCGAGACGGCGGACATATTCGGCGTGGAACGGCAGGCCGTATTCGCGGACTACAGGCGCGACCGGCAAAACGGAAGGCCGGCCCGTCCCTCCGGCGCTGCGGGAGGGGAAGAGCGGGAAAGGCCGCTCCGTATGAATGACGAGCTTTATTTGCTCACTGCGGTTTTGGTGAATCAGCGGACGTACCCAAAGCTGCGCTCAAGTTTGTCGATAGAGGAGTTGGAAGATCCCGGCGCAAAGGAGCTTTTTATCGCCCTCGAAGAATGGTTCAGAAACAGGAGTCCCGGCGAAGAGGAAAGCTCGCAGGCTATGCCTCCGGATCTGCTGGCGCGTATCAACGGCGAGGCTTTGAGGAATTTCGTGATCGAACAGGGAGTAAAGGGCGCGTTTTCCTCAAACCCGGAGGCTTTAATACAGGACGGAATAAGAAAAATCAAGATAAAGCGGCTGGAACGCCGGCAAGGGGAGATTGTAATGGAATTACGCAAGCAAAAAACCGATCGCGGGGGGCTTAACGCCCCGCCGCCGGCTTCGTTACCGGTATCTTCAGAAGATCTTCTTACCGAAAAAGTGCATATTGACGCCGAATTGCTCCGGCTCAGGGGGGCGGCCCGGAGCGGCCCCCAGTAAAGCCCTCTGGCGGGCCGCCGGCGGGGCATTTTCGCGTGCCCGGGGCGGGAAAACGCAAAGTTTGCGCATAAAATACCCGGTTTTATGGGCAGACATCGGCTTGGGAAAGCAAGACTGCGCGGCCGGGCGCATATAAGGAAGCTGACGAATGTTAACGGATGTACGGACACCTGAAATAACCCTTGATCCTTCTGTTTCGAAAGTTATTGAATACGCGAAAGAAAAAAAAACCATCTCTTTTGACGAGCTTTCCGATTTTCTGCCTGTCTATATCACCAATTCTGACAAAATGGATCAGGTTTTGGTCATGCTCCAGGAAAACAACGTCCAGCTTGTCATTGAGGAGGATTCCCCGGCGGACGAGGAGGCCGACACTGACGGCAGGAAAAACGGGGACGCCGACAAGAAGCGGCTGGTTTACAGCGAGAAAGAATCCCCGGTAGACGATCCCATCAGGCTTTACCTGCGGGAAATCGGCCAGGAAAACCTCCTCACTGCGGAAGAGGAGATAAGGTATTCCAAGCAGATGGAGGACGGGGAAAACATCATCAAGGGCGTGATAAAAAAGTCGGGGATGATCATCCCGGAATTTTACCACATTGCCCAGCGGGCGTTTTCCAAAAAAGACCCCAGGGAGCTCAACTTCTCCAATAAAAAAGAAATAACCGAGTATATTACCGAGCGCCGCCGCCTCAACCAGTTTTACCGGGAGACCCTCAGGCTTATCGGGGCCGATCTTAGAAACTACGTGGAAATAAAGCGCCGGATCATCACCCGGGGCGGGGATATCTTTGACGACAAGGAGCTCGGCGAGCTGCGCAGGCATATTCTGGAGGTAATCGAAGCCGCCGAAATACACCCCGAGGAAATCACCCGGTTTTCCGACAAATTTGTCCAGGCTGCGGAAAAGATACGGCAGTACAAGAAGATCCAGGACCGCAAGGAAAAACGGCTCCAGGTGGCGTCTTTCAAGGAACTGCGCGCCCTGGGCCGGGGGCTCACCATCCGGGAAGAGCGGGAGCGCCTGGAACGGGAGCTGGGGCTTTCTTCCGACGAAATCAAGGAGCTTATCCGGCAGATCCAGGTGACCGAGAAGCGGCTCAACCAGATGGAGTCCGAATTCGAAGAATCCATCGAGAGCATCAACGGCATGGCCGCCGAGATCGACCGGGGCCGGAAGATGATGAAGGACGCCAAGGACAAGCTTATCAAGGCGAACCTGCGCCTGGTCGTCTCGATCGCCAAAAAATACACCAACAGGGGGCTCCATTTCTTCGACCTGGTCCAGGAGGGGAATATCGGCCTAATCAAAGCGGTGGAAAAGTTTGAGTATCAGAAAGGCTTTAAATTTTCCACTTACGCCACCTGGTGGATACGCCAGGCGATCACCCGGTCCATCTCCGACCAGGCGCGGACCATCCGGGTGCCGGTGCACATGATCGAGCAAATCAACAAGGTAGCCAGGGAATCCCGCCAGCTTATGCAGGTTTTGGGCCGGGAGCCTTCGGACGAGGAAATCGCGGAGCGCCTGGGCTGGACCGCCCAGCGGGTCAAGGCCGTAAAGAACGTGGCCAGGGAGCCTATCAGCCTTGAAACGCCCATTGGCGAAGAAGAGGATTCCCTGCTCGGGGACTTTATCGAAGACAAGGATGTGGAAAACCCCGCGAACCAGACCGCCTTTACCATGCTCCAGGAACAGCTCTCCGGGGTCCTGTCAACCCTGCCCAAGCGGGAGCAGGATGTGCTCAAGATGCGCTTCGGCCTGGAAGGGGGCTACTCCCTTACCCTGGAAGAGGTCGGGCTCTGTTTCAACGTTACCCGCGAGCGGATACGGCAGATCGAGGCCAAGGCCCTGCGCCGGCTGCGCCACCCCAGGCGGAGCTTAAAGCTCAAGGATTTTCTTGACCATTAGGATCCGCGGGGCTTCCGTCGTTCGCCGCCGAGGTTGCGGTTGTACTTTTCCTGCAAAATTTGATATACTAGGATAGAGAGAAGGGGAACACTACATGGTTATGGAAGAAGTTTTTACGAAATTGCGGAGCCTTCAGGACATCCTTTCCCAGAAGATAGTTTTGGAACATGATATCCAGGAAATCCCCAAAGTACTCACCACCCAGGAAGAGCTGCTCGCCAGGCTCAAGAAAACCTTTATCGAAAAAGATTTGGAATGCGACAAGACCAAGGCTTCGGCGGCGGAATTCCGCGAGCTTCTTGCTGCGGCGGAAAAATCCCGCGAGGGCGCCGAGAAGAACATGGATTCCGTCACCACCCAGCGGGAGTATGAGGCTCTGGACAAGGAGATACGGGACGCCGCGGAGAAGGAGGCCCAGTACCGCAAGGATCTCCAGCGGGAAGAGCGGCTTTTGGCGGACCTTTCCGAACAGCTGGAGCAGAGCAAGGGCCTTATCGACCAGCAGGAAAAGGAGCTTGAAGAGCGGCGGGTAGGCGTCGAGGTTGAAATCGCGGAAAAGTCAAAGCGGGCGTCGGAACTGGAGGCGGAGGAGCTGGACCTCAAGAAAGACATTGACCCGGAAATTTTCTTCAAGTTCGAGAGGATAATACGGAACAAGATGGGCAGGGGCATTGTCGCCATAAAGGGCGGCGTTTGCACCGGCTGCCATATGATCCTCCCCGCGCAGTTTGCCAACGAGGTCCGGCTGGGGGAAGAAATCGTCTTCTGTCCCTATTGTTCCCGGATACTCTTCTACGAAGAATCTGAAGAAGGCGAGGAAGACTACTTTGACGCCGAAGATTCGGGCAGCCTTTCCGATTTGGACGATATAGAAGAAGAGGAATTTGACGACGAGGACGAGGAAGAAGAAAAGATAAACATTGATTACGAAGATTAGCGGTGAACCGGGCCGCCGCCCGGGGACCCCGCCGTGACGGCGGGTTTCCGGGAGGAAAGTCCGGGCTCCGCAGGGCATGATGCCGGGTAACGCCCGGGCGGGGGCCGCCCAAGCGGCTTCCGACAGACAGCGCAGCAGAAAATATACCACCCGGCCCTGCCGGGAAAGGGTGAAAAGGCGGGGTAAGAGCCCACCGCGGCGGCGGCAACGCCGCCGGCCTGCAAGCCTCATCAGGAGCAAAGTCAAGCAGTAACAGGGCGGCCCGCCTTATGTTACGGGTAGACTGCTCGGGCAAGCCCCGGGACGCCGTCCGCAAGGCCGGCGCGAGACAGATGGCGGCACGGCGGCGGTCAAAACGCGGCCGGCACAGAACCCGGCTTACGGTTCATCGTTTTTTTTAACTTTTGGGAGCCTCTTTTTTCCGGTTTTCCGGCCGGCCCCTGCCGCGCGGCAGGAAAAATGCCGGTTTCACCCCTATAGACTTTTTGCCGAAAAATAAGTATACATTTTTTATGGAGTACGGAGATCGCCTTGTTTAGTACGCACGCGAAGTCAGAGTACGGTATATCTGTCCGCCGGAAAAGGACCATCTCGTTTACCATTGGAGCGGTTTTTATCCTGCTGGCGCTTGGAGCGGCATCTGTATTTTTTATCGGCGTTAGAAAACAGATTAGCAGCGAACGGGAGGAATTATTGGGTCTCTGGGAAGAAGGTTCCTACGAAACGGCGTATGCCGTGAGCCGGGACAAGCTGATCGCCAAACCCATGGATTTTTTCCTCCTGACAATGTACGGCTTTTCTTCCTACCAGCTCGCGGTAGCGCAAATCAACGACTACGATACCAAGTCCTATATAGACGAATGTATCTGGTCCCTCAGGAAGGCGCTGCTGTGCAGGGAAGGGCCGGGAGACCTGCGTATTTCTTACGTTCTGGGGAAGGCGTACTACGCCAAGGGGCCGGGATACGAAGATCTGGCGGTCAGTTTCCTGGAATCTGCCAGGGACGGGGGCTACGAGGCCCGGGATCTGCCCGAATATTTGGGGCTTGCCTACGCTGCGGTTCGCGACTACAGGTCGAGCGTGGCCGCTTTTTCCCTGGCTTTGAGCGAAAACAATTCGGATTTGCTCCTGCTTTCGATTGCCCGTTCCTATATTGCCCTGGAAGAGACGGAAACCGCCGCCGCCTACCTTGCGCGCTGCGTGGAAAGCTCGCGGGATTCCAACACGATTATAACCGCGCGGCTCCTTTTGGGGGAGATCTCCGCGAAATCCGGCGACGTTTCGGGCGCGGAAACCCAGTACCTCGCGATACTCGAGGAGAACGGGGAGAACGCCGAGGCGCACTTCCAGCTGGGCGAGCTTTACGACGCCGCAGGGGATGGAACCCGGGCGCGGGCGGAATGGAGGCGGGCAATACGGATAAACCCGGCCCACCGTTCGGCAAGGGCGCGGCTGAATATGTAAAAAACACGCGGTGATCGATTGACTGCGGCAGGCTGGCGGTCCGGGAACATTTTACGGACGCTTGCATGAAAATCACGGTATCCGGGAGGAAGCTTAATGTTTGGGATGAAAACTTCAGATATTGGTATTGATTTGGGCACCTGCAATACCCTTATTTATATACGCGGGAAGGGCATCGTAATAAACGAGCCTTCCGTTGTGGCGGTCGAGCGGGGAACCAAGAAGGTAATGGCGGTCGGCACCGATGCGAAGCGCATGCTTTGGAAAACCCCGGGAAATATTATCGCCATACGCCCCATGAGGGACGGGGTTATCGCGGACCTTGAGTCCACGGAAAAGATGATCCGCTATTTTATTTCCAAGGTACTCCCCCGTTACCGGTTTATCAAGCCGCGCATGGTTATCGGGATTCCGTCCTGCATCACCGAAGTGGAACGCCGGGCCGTGGAGGAAAGCGCCTACAAGGCCGGCGCCCGGGAGGTAATGGTTATCGAGGAAAGCCTT
>JAIRRR010000112.1 GCA_031255875.1 Treponema sp. | reverse complement strand
AAGATCAGCACTATGATTGCCCTTAAGCTTGCCAAGTACTTCGACAAAAAGCCCGAGTACTGGATCGGCCTGCAGACAAGTTACGAGCTTTCGCTGCTCCAAAAGGACGCCGCGGTTACTGCCGCGCTGAAGGCCGTTCCCAAGGCCCAAAAGCTGCCCGCCCCCGCGCCGAAGAAAGCGGCCAAGCCCGCCGCCAAAAAAAGCCCGAAAGCCAGGGCCGCCGCAAAACCCGCAACAAAATCCGCCGCCAGGAAACCTGCGGCTCCCAAGGCGAAACCTGCCGCCGCCCCGGCTCCGGCGGAGTAGGGAAAAATCACCGGGGCTATGGGGGAAACATCTATGTCCGGCGTCCGGCCCCAAGAGAAAACATCCAGGGGCATCGGCTCTTTTCTGTCCATTTACCGGCCCGGCGCCAAGGTAGGCCGTTACCTGGGCGTACTGGCCCTGTTCGGCATCGCCTTCGGGCTTTACAGGGGTATCCAGGACAACTACCTTGCCGAAATCGTAGAAATAAGCGCCTTCGAACGGGGTATCGTTGAGTTTTTCCGCGAAACTCCGGGGCTTCTTGTCATTTTTTTCCTCGCCGCGCTGTACCGTTTTTCCGACAGTAAAATCTTCAAAATCGGCATCTGGTGCATGGCTGCGGGCCTCGCCGGCCTTTTGGCTGCCGGAACCGGAAAATTTATTGTTGTAGCGTTCATGGTAATCTTCAGCGCGGGCGAGCATATCATCATGCCCGTAAGAAGCACCATAAGCCTGGATTTGGCCAAGCAGAACCAGGGAGGGGCGTCCCTGGGGATCACTACCGCAATCAGCAACCTGGGAAACATCCTGGGGTACGTAATAGTCGCCGTCCTGTTTTTCGTATTTACCCGCATGGGCGTCGAGCGGCTGAGCCTTGTCCGGTTCAAATCGGTATTCCTGCTGGCGGTCCTGCTGATGACCGGTGCGGCGATTACCGCCATGGCGCTGAGGGAAACTTCCCTCAAGACAAAGCGGCGGCGTTTTTACTTTGCCGGCAAGTTCTTCAAGTTCTACATGCTGGAAGTCTTTTACGGGGCGCGCAAGCAGATCTTCCTTACCTTTGCCCCCTACGTGCTTATTCTGCACTACAAGGCCGACGCTTCGATAATTTCCACCCTTTTGGGCATCTGCGCCGTATTTGGCTTTCTCTTAAGCCCGCTTATGGGGCGGCTCATCGACAGCCTGGGTTATAAAGCCATCATGGTCGGGGATACCCTGATACTCGTCGTTGTGTGCCTGCTCTACGGCTTTGCCCACCGGCTGTTCCCGGTCCGCATCGCCTTTATCGTAGTCTGCGTTAATTTCGTGCTGGACTCGGTAATCTCGCTGGCGAGCATGGCCAGCAATGTCTATGTCCAGACTATTGCCTCCAGCCAGGAGGAAATTACCGCCACCCTGTCCACCGGGGTTTCCATCAACCACGTGATAAGTATTTTCATCGCCCTTATGGGAGGCTGGCTCTGGAAAGCCGTCGGCATAGAGGCGCTTTTTTCCATGTCCGCCGCGCTCGGGATCGTCAACTCGATCTATGCCGCGTCGATTAAGGTTGAAAAAAAGTGACGGAACGGGTAGCGGGCGTGTCCCAGGGGGGGACTGTTTTCCGGGTGGTATGCAATCCCCGCCTCAGGAAGGCGGCGGTACGCTGCGTCAAAATAATTTTTTACCATTTTTTCTATTTGCAGTTTAAGGCCGCGTTACTGCCCGGACGCATCCCGGTGACGCGGGTGGATCATCCCCTGGACAGGGAAATCCCCTTCAAGCCCCGCTGGGTGGGCGTCTATCTGGATTTCGTGTCTTCCTGGGTGCGGATGGCGGGTTTCCTGCTCCGCCGTTTCGGCAGGAAGGCGACGGCCCCGGTGCTGGATTTTATCGAAACCATGGGCCGGCTCTACACGCTTGCCTCCGAAATATACCGGGAGAACCTTTCCACCACCATGCGGCCGCGCTACTACAAGAGGCCGCGTTTCCTGCTGATCCACGCGGCGGACCCTCATTTAATGTGCGTCCCCTCCCTCCACGTGATGGTAGTGATAAGGACATATACCAAATACCGTGCTATACTTGAGGATATGGGCGAAGATTCGTCTTTGGCGGGCCAAAAATAAGAAGTCAGGCAGCGGGCGCTGGATATTACCGAGGCGATCCTCTACGTAAAACAGCACAGCGTAAACTGTATTCCCGCGGCCATGTACCTTATGACCCGTTTCGATCCCCGGCTTTTCGGTGCGGAAGAAGCGGAAGATTTTGCGTCGGCGATTTTTGCCAGGCCGTCTTCCCCGGAAAAAAGCGCCGCCATCCGCGCCTACATCATTTCGCGCTACCGGCAGTTTCTCACGGAGGGCGGCAGCGGCGGGGACTGGAAAGAGCCGCTGCTGGGATTTTTAAGAGAATATCAATTACCAAACGTTTAATAAAAAATTACGGAGGTTTAATTATGGAAAAAAAAGCATCGGCAAAACGGGTGCTGGACGCGGGAAAACGGGACGCGACGGTACTTGAACAGGAAACACTGCGGGTCGTCATCGACGACGAGGGCGGCATGGTGCCGGAACTGTCCGCCGTCACGGGCCAGGGCGGCAGGCTCAACGCCCACTGGAATCCCTGGTTCCGGGGCAACGCCGGAAAGCCTTTTAACAACGAGGAACACGGCGGCTTCTGGAAAGGGCGGCTTTTGTACCAGATCGCGGGGAATTTCCCCTGCCTGCCGAGTTTCGGCGGGGACCACCGCGTAGACGGCATAGACATGCCCGCCCACGGCTGGACCGCGAACGGCAATTGGCGGTTCGAGGGGACGGGGACGGACGGGGAAAGCGGCGG
>JAIRRR010000037.1 GCA_031255875.1 Treponema sp. | reverse complement strand
TGGGCTGCATTGATGTTGATCTTTGCAAGCCGGGCCGCCGCGTCATTCTGGTAAAGCCGGTTTCCGGAAACGGCCCAGCTGCCCGATGCGGCTTGGTAGTCCGGAATGTTGTTTGATTGGCCGTACGCGAGGGTCACCAGGCAAATAACGGCTAGAAAAAAAACGATTCGCTTCATACATGTTACCTCGTTTGATAATAATTTAGTAAGGCGCTTTAAGGAAACTCCCAACGCGCCGGTTACATTTTCATATCATTCTACCCTATTTTTAAAAAAAGTACAGTATTTTTTTTGCAAAAAGTGTTAAAAAATCCATTTTTCTGTCAATAATAGGCATTTTTTTATGCCGCTGCCCGCCGCAGGGCCTGCGGCCCCCCGGGAAGGGCGGTAGCGCGTCCTTATGTATAAGAGCGGATGGCCCTGCCGGGCCGCCCAGCCTGCCCGTGTCTAGCCGGGCTGTTGTTTTTGCTTTATTATCGAGCCTTGTACTATTTTAATACGGAGGATATATGAACGGATTACTCATGCTTGTCATCGCCGCGGCGGTACTCCTTTTGGCCTATTTGGTCTACGGGCGCTGGCTGGCGAAGAAGTGGGGCATTGACCCCAAAAGGCCGACCCCGGCCCATGAATTCGAGGACGGGGTTGATTATGTGCCTACGCGCCCTTCGGTGGTGTTCGGCCACGAATTCGCGTCCATAGCGGGCGCGGGGCCGATCAACGGGCCCATCCAGGCGGCCATGTTCGGGTGGCTGCCCGTCATGCTCTGGGTGCTTATCGGCGGGGTGTTCTTCGGCGCGGTGCAGGATTTTGTTTCCCTTTACGCCTCGGTCAAGAACAAGGGGAAAACCATCGGCTATATCATCGAAACCTACATAGGCCGGACCGGCAAGAGGCTTTTCCTGCTCTTTGTGTGGCTTTTTTCGATCCTCGTGGTGGCCGCCTTTGCCGACATTGTGTCCGGGACCTTCGGGGGGTTCAGCGCCGCGGGGTACCGGATCGGCACCAACGCCTCGGTGGCTACGACCTCGCTGCTCTTTATCGCAGCCGCGGTGCTCCTGGGCTGCTTTATGCGGAGGCTCAAGCCCGGCGGCATCGTATGCGGGGCTGCGGCTGTGGTGGCGCTGGTACTCTGCATCGCCCTGGGCCTTGCCTTTCCCGTTTTTATCGCCAAGGATATCTGGCTCTACGTCGTGTTTGTCTACATATTTATTGCCTCGGTTGCCCCGATCTGGGTGCTGCTCCAGCCCCGGGACTACCTCAACTCCTTCCTTTTGGTGGCGATGCTGCTCGCCGCGTTTATAGGCGTCGTATTCAGCGCTCCGCCGGTGAACATACCGGCTTTTGTGGGCTTCAAGGTGGGGAACAACTACCTCTTCCCCATCCTGTTCGTTACCGTGGCCTGCGGCGCGGTGTCGGGCTTTCATTCCCTGGTAGCGTCGGGGACCGCTTCCAAGCAGATAGACAACGAGCGGCACATACTCCCCATATCCTTCGGCTCCATGCTGGTGGAGAGCCTCCTGGCGATTATCGCGCTTATCGCCGTGAGCGCCATCACGGTGAACGGCAAGCTCCCCGAAGGCATCGTGACCCCGCCCCAGGTATTCGCCTCCGCCGTGGCCGGCTTCCTTACCAAGCTCGGCCTGCCCGCGAATATCATCTTCACCCTTATTTCCCTGTCGGTTTCCGCCTTCGCGATTACCTCCCTTGACTCGGTGGCCCGGGTCGGGCGGCTCGCGTTCCAGGAACTCTTTACCGAAGACCGGGACGACGGCAGGGCCCCCCCGCCGGTCCTCAAGTTCCTGACCAATAAGTATGTCGCCACCGCCGCGACCCTTATCGTGGGCTATCTCCTGGCGATTCTGGGCTACGCCACCATCTGGCCTCTCTTCGGCTCGGCGAACCAGCTGCTCGCCGCCCTGGCCCTTATCTCCTGCGCGGTATTCCTGAAGAAGACCAAACGCCAGGGCTGGATGCTCTGGGGCCCCATGTTCATCATGCTGGCCGTTACCTTTACCGCGCTTGTGTTCACCGTCAGCCAGAAATTCGGCAGGATTGCGGACGGCAGCTTTAGCTTTGGCGCGGACGGCCTCCAGCTTATCTTCGCGGTGCTGCTTCTGCTTTTGGGTATTATGGTAGCCGTCTCCGGCGTGAGGAAGCTCGCGGAAAAGGAAGCTGCCGCCTGACAGCGCGGGCCGGCGGCCTTGCCATCGGCCTTGCTGTCAGCAAGGCTGATGGTACTTCCGGGGAAGCGCCGGCCGGAAAACTGCGGGTGTATCCGGGCCGGCCGCCCTACGCGCCGTGGAGGAGTTCGCGGGGTTTTGAGCCCTGGGCCGGGCCTACGAGGCCCCGCGCCGCCATCTCTTCCACGATACGCGCCGCGCGGTTGTAGCCTATCTTGAGGCGGCGCTGGATATAGCTGGCGCTGGCCTTGCCCTGCTGCATGACTATTTCCAGGGCCTTGTCGTAAAGCGGGTCTTCCCCGTCCGAGAAAAGCGAGGGGTCGCTTTCATCGTCCTCTTCGTCGTAGAAGATTTCATCGTCTATATAATCCGGCTCGCCCATGGTTTTGACGTGCTCTACCACCCGCTCTACCTCTTCTTCGGAGACAAAGGCCCCCTGCATACGGATCGGGAAGGGGTCCACCACCCCGGCGTAGAGCATGTCCCCCTTGCCGAGCAGCTTTTCCGCGCCAACCTGGTCGATGATGATCCTGCTGTCCATCTTGCCCGCCACCATAAAGGCGATGCGGCTGGGGATATTCGCCTTGATAAGGCCGGTGATTACGTCGATGGAGGGCCGCTGGGTTGCGAGCACCAGGTGTATGCCCACGGCGCGGCTCATGGCGGCAAGCCTGGCGACCGTGCTCTCCATTTCCTTGCCGGTGGTGGCCATAAGGTCGGCAAATTCGTCGATGACGATTACGATGTAGGGCATGTGCTCGGCGGCGATGCTGCGCTCCTTGATGCGCCGGTTGTAGCTCTTGATGTCCCTGACCCCCATGGAATCCAGGCAGGCGTAGCGCCGCTCCATCTCGTAGAGGCAGTACTGCAACGCCTGGAAGGCCCGCTTCGGCTCGGTGATGACCGGGGTAAGGAGGTGGGGGATGTCGTTGTAGAGCTTGAGTTCCACGATCTTGGGATCGATGAGGATGAGCCGGCAGTCCGCAGGGGAGCGCTGGTACAGAATCGAAAGTATCAGGGAATTGACGCATACGGATTTTCCCGAGCCGGTGGAACCCGCGATGAGTAGGTGGGGCGTCTGGGCAAGGTCCACGGTCTGCGCCTCGCCGGTAATGTCCTTGCCGAGCACCACGGGGATCTCCTGCTTCTTCGCCTTGCTGTCGTGCCGCAGCTCCCCTTCGATTATTTCCCTGAAAGAGACGATGTTCCGCTTTTTGTTCGGCACCTCGATGCCCACGGCGTGTTTTCCGGGTATGGGCGCGACAATGCGCACGGAGGACGCGGCAAGGCGCAGGGCGATATTGTCTTGCAGGGTCACTATCCTTGAAAGTTTTACGCCCGGCGCGGGGAGGATCTCGAACATGGTGATGACCGGCCCTTTCTTGATGCCGGTTACTTCGGCCTGTATGTTGAATTCTTCAAGGGTTTCCCTGAGGGTTATCGCGGCGAATTCAGTGCCCTGGTCGATGATCCAGTACTGGCCGTCCGGGTACTGGTTGAGTATGTTGTCTACGGGTATCTGGTAGCGGCCGCCTCTGAATTTTTTTTTTGCCTCCGGGGGGGCGGCCGGCGCTCCGGCGGGGCTTCCGTCGCCGGACGCCGCCCGGGGGGGCATGGGCAGGTCGAATTCGGCCCCGGCGGGTTCCCCGCCCGTATCGTCCGCTTCCGGCTTCCGGGGCGGGACCGACTCAAAGGGGATCGGCTTAAAAGGGGCCGGTTTCTCTTTCGGCAGAATCGCCGCCACCGCCGCCACAAGTTCCGCCTCGTCCTGGGGGAGATCGGCAAGGTCTTCTTCGTCGGCGGCCGGCCGGAAATATCCGGCGGATATTTCCGGGGAATCTTCGTCCGCGTCCAGGGCGGCGCCGTTGTCCGCATCCGCATCTTCGGCCCGGGAGGGCGTTCCGGGGCGGGTCCCGTCCGGGTCTGCGGGCCGTGACGCCGTCTGTTCCAGTTCCTCAAGGGCCCTGGCGCTTGCCAGGGGTTTGATTCCGGGAAAGCTGATGACGGCGGTGGAAACCCCGCTCTCCTCAGGCCCCGTGCCGGGCGCGGCCGCGCCGCTGTTTTCAGGGGCAGAGCCGTCCTCGCCGGAGCGCGGCCTGGGAAGGTACTTGATGATTTTAGCGCCCTGCTCCTGGCCGGAAGGGGCCGCCGCTGCGGGGGGAAGCCCTTCCCCGGCGTTGTTCCCCGCCTTCCTGGCCTTCGCGGCTGCCAGTTCGGGGAAGAGCAGGGGGATAAAGGCGCGGATGATCATCCCCTCTACAAAGGCGAGGAGGACCATAAAGAAACTGAACCCGGTTTTCCCGGCTTTTTGAA
>JAIRRR010000288.1 GCA_031255875.1 Treponema sp. | reverse complement strand
CCTCGCCCTCCACAGCCGCTACCCGGAACAGGCCGCCTACGACTGGTACCTTATCGCCTCGGCGCGTTCCGTGGCCGGGGATTACGGCGCGGCCCTTGAGGCCCTGGAAGAGGCCCTGGACTGCGACCGCCGCGCCGAAAACAGCTACGGCCTTGGCAAGGACTGGCTTGCCCGGGGCGACGTGCTTTCCAAGGCCGGCCGCCCGGCCGAAGCGGAGGCCGCATGGCGCCGCGCCGCCGAGATATTCGCCTCCGCCGGCCTTGACGCCGACGCCGGGATTGCCGCGCGGCGCGGCAATCCCGGGGACTGACCGTCGCCCGGAGTTTCCCCCGATTTCGCGTCCGCCGTCTTGCCTGGGCGGGCGGATCCCCCGCGCAAGGGATAGAAGCGGTATGCGTCCGGGCGGGTTTTCCCGCCCGGACGCATAAGAGCGGATAGCCCGGTCCGGCCGCGCGGCGCCGCGCAAGGCGGCCGGATGCGCCCAAAACCGGAAGTATATGTTTGCTGGGTATAAAATTGCCAAAAATCTTGAGAATGAAGTTGCATCCTTTATAAAATTCCTCTATAATTCCTAAATATAGAATGAGGTCGGTTCCCTGAAAATCAGGTTTTAAGGAATTTTTCGCCCTGTTTAACGCCAGTTACAAGGGATTTGGATGAAAAAGACGCTCTGGTTTCCGCTCTTGCTTTTCCTCCTGGGTATCGTCGGCTCCTGCGCCAATTCGTCCTCCCGCCTTAGGGACGGCTATTATACCGCCGAGATGGGCGGGTACGACGAAAACGGGTGGAAAGAATTTATGACTATCTGCGTGAATAACGGGATCATCTCCCAGGTGGAATTCAACGCCAAGGATATCGGGGGCTTTATCAAATCCTGGGATATGGACTACATGAGGACGATGAAGGCCGCGAGCGGGACTTATCCCAACGAGTACAGCCGTTTCTTTTCCTCGCAGTTTTTGGAAGCCCAGAATGTCGATTCTATTGACGCGCTGGCGGGCGCGACTGATTCCCGGGGCAACTTTATACTGCTTGCCCAGGCGGTGCTGAAAAGCGCGAGAAGCGGCGTCGCCTCGGTCTCCATTGTCCCCATGCAGCCGCCCCTGAGAACCGGAGCGCATAGTGAGTGAGCGATGGGGCCTCCGCGGGAGAATCCAGACAACAGTTACGGTAGTGGTTGTCGTCCTGACTCTGATATTGATGCTCTTTATGACTTACTTTATCAGTTCCCTTACCAACTCCATGCTGATGAATATCCTGCCTTCCATGGCGAAAATCGCCGCCCAGGGCGTGGAGGGCCATCTGCACACCCTGGCGGACCGGGTTTTCCTGCTCAGGGAAAACCCGCTGCTCATCAACCCCCGATCCCCGGATTCGGAAAAACTGACGGTGCTGAACAACGCCCTGGACGGGGTTGAATTCGGCTGGGTGGGGCTTTACACGCCCCAGTCCGGGCAGCTTATTCTGGGAAGCGAAACCGCGCCGGCGAGCATTTACGGCCTTAAGATGTTTTTCCTTACCCGCCAGACCCGGAATCTGGTTATCGGGGATACTACGGCGACCGAGCGGGGGCCGGAGATAAGCATGGGCGCCCCGGTGATGCAGGACCGCGATACCATTCTTTACGTGCTGGCGGCAAGTTACAAGTACGACGTGCTGAGCGACGTGCTGGGGAATATTAATGTCAGCGCGTCGGGCGCGGCTTTTATTGTCAACAGCCTGGGCGAGCTCCAGGCGCACCGGGACGTAAGGCGGGTGCTCGGCGGCGAAACGCTTCACGATATATTCGGCCGGACCCCCGGGGTGGAGGATCTTATCTCGGAAGTGGTGCTGGGGAATACGGGTTCCGCCGCGTTCCGGGAAAATCCGGTGACGGAATTCCTGCTGTCCCTGTTTGCCATGGGCGGCGGCACCACGTTTGTGAGCTACGCGCCGATCCGGGGGAGCCGCTGGTCGCTGGTGATCGAGGTGCCTTCCGGCGACTTTGTATTCGCCGCCCGGCGGGCTGTGGTAATCAGCGTAATTGTGACGCTGTTCCTGCTTGTGATCTTTTCCCTGATCTTCAACGCCTTCCTCAAACAGGTGCTGACGGAGCCCCTGCGCGTGCTCACGATCAGCGCCCACCGCCTTGCCCTGGGCCAATTCTCCCACAGGCTCTCCGACAGGGTGCTCAGCCGCAACGACGAGATAAACCTCCTTGCCGAGGCCTACGTGACCATGGTCGATTCCATCCAGGACGTTATCGTCGATATCGACCACATCACCTGGGCCGCCCGTACCGGCAACCTGGCCCAGCGCTCCCCCCTTTCCTACCACCAGGGGGACTATTACCGGATAGTCGCCGGCGTGAACACTACCCTGGACATTATCAACGCCCAGCTTGACGCCATTCCGGAGGCCCTGGCCCTGATCGGGGAATCCCGCGAGTTCCGTTTCTGCAACAAGGCCATGCGCGGTTTCCTTGAGCGCTACAGCCTCGATCCCGCCGATGTTACCGCCCTGGCCTACATAAGCTCTTCCGGCAAAACCAAGGACTACGGCGCCGAGATAGACGCTGTTTTTGACGCGAAAAACCAGGACGCGGGCGCGTATACTGCGGAAATCGACCTTGTCGAGGGGGAGGATCTCTGCAACTACGTGATGTCCCTGCGCCGGACCGGCACCGCCCCGGACATGAGCAGCGGGACCCCCGGCAGTTCCGGGAGCAGCCGGCTGGCGGATCAGATTGCCGAGCTCATGGGCGTGCGAAGCACCTTTTCCGGCAATAGCGGGGGAAAAGCCCTGATGTGCGTGATGCTCATCCTGAGCGACGTGACGGCGCTTACCCGGGCAAGGATAAGCGCCGAACAGGCGAACCGCGCGAAAAGCGACTTCCTGTCCAGGATGAGCCACGAGATGCGCACCCCGATGAACGCGATTATCGGCATGACCCATATTGCCAAAACCGCCCAGGCCCCGGAACGGAAGGATTACTGCCTGGACAAGATAGACGAGGCGTCAAACCACCTTTTGGGGGTTATCAACGACATCCTGGATATGTCCAAAATCGAGGCCAACAAGCTGGAGCTTTCCTTCGCGGAATTCAACTTTGAAAGAATGATCATGAAAGTGACAAATGTCATTAATTTCAGGATCGATGAAAAGAAGCAGAACTTTAGCGTCCACCTTGACCAGAAGATCCCCTCCATGCTGATCGGCGACGATCAGCGCCTTGCCCAGATAATTACCAACCTGCTTTCCAACGCGGTCAAATTCACCCCGGAGCAGGGGACCGTGCGGCTGGAGGCATTGCTGGAAAACATGGAGGGCAGGCTCTGTACCATCAGGATCTCCGTCAGCGATACGGGCATAGGTATAACGGAAGA
>JAIRRR010000287.1 GCA_031255875.1 Treponema sp. | reverse complement strand
TTTTCGTCAAGGAGCTCTCCATGGATCTGTCTTCGAGAAAAGAGGAACGTGTTTCCTACATCATCCTGGTTCTGCCGGCTTTGGCGATTTACTTGGCGGTAATGGCGTTCCCCACCATTTTTTCGGTGATCTTGAGCCTTACCAATTACAACGGGGGCAGGATCTTCGGCAGTTCAAATTTCCGCCTGGTGGGGCTGAAAAGCTATGTTGAAATTTTTCACAATAACTACTTTTACCTTGCCCTGAAAAACAACCTGCTCATCGTCCTTATATCGGTCTTCGGCCAGCTTCCCCTTGGATTCATCCTGGCCTATATCCTGTCGCGGAAAATGGTCAAGGGGGCGGATTTCTTCCAAACGATGATATACCTTCCCAACGTGATTTCCCCGGTTATCATCGGCATTCTCTTCAAGAGCTTCTACTGGAATTCCGACAGCGTTTACATGGAGGTTCTCCGGTCCATCAACCCCAATGCCACCTACAATGTCCTCGAACACCCGATGATCCCGGTACTGGTAGTAATGCTGTGGATGTACACCGGGATGTACGTAATAATATTCCTGGCAAACATCCAGCGCATCGACACCTCGATTATCGAGGCGGCGAAGATCGACGGCGCTACCGAGGGCCAGACCCTGCGGCATATCATACTGCCGGCGCTGTCGGGGGTTATTGTAACCTGCGCTATCCTGGCAATCTCCGGGTCCCTTAAATCTTTCGATCTGCTCTACGTCATGACCAACGGCGGACCGGCCGGCAAAACGCGGGTATTATCCCTGTTCATGTACGACATGGCCTTCCGGGGTTCCCCGAATTACCCCCTGGCAAACGCAATCTCTACTATAATGGTACTTATCAGTTTTGCGCTTATCGCCGTAACCCGCGCGGCGGAAGCCAAATTCGGCGGAAAGGAATAACGGTCATGGATATACACGACAATTCCCGCGCGGGAAAAATACTTATTTATTTTATTATGGCGGTATTCACCGTGCTGGCCCTGTACCCCATCTTCTGGCTTGTGGTACAATCCTTCAAAACCACGCAGGAATACCTGAGAACCAGCAAACTTGCCTTCCCGGTACGCTGGTTTTCGGGAAACTACCCCTACGCCTGGAGAATAGGAAATTTCGGCACCCTGCTCTTCAACAGTATTTTGTACACCTTTATTACCGTTGTCGCCGTGGTTATCCTGGGCTTCATGGCCGGCTTCGCCTTCGCGAAGATCCGGAGCAGGGCAACGCCCGTGCTGCACGGCATCTTTATCATCGGGATACTCCTTACCCTGCAGTCGATTATGGTCCCCCTCTTCCTCATGGTAAACGCGGTGGGGCTGTACAATACCCGGCTGGGAATACTCATTCCCTACATAGGCCTGGGGCTTCCCATGGGCGTCTACCTGGGCACGGAATTTATCAAGAGCATCCCCACCGCGGTAATCGAATCCGCCCGCATGGACGGCGCGAAATATCTCAGGATATTTACCAGCATCATCGTCCCCATGACCGCCCCGGCGGCGATAACCGTGGCAATCCTTACCTTCACGGGGACCTGGAACGAATTCATGCTGATCAACATTCTTACCCGCGACGATGCGGTCAAGTCCATCCCCGTCGGCATCGCGAAATTTTCCGGCGCCCTGGCATCCGACTACGGCCGGCAATTCTCCGCCATGGTAATCGGCATGATCCCCATGGTCAGCTTTTACCTGATCTTCCGCAAGCAGATAACCAAAGGCGTTGCTGCGGGTGCCGTAAAGGGATAGCCGCAACGATTGCTTGCCGCAACGCCACGTTGCTGCGGGCGCCGTAAAAGGGTAGCCGCGCCGATTGCTTGCGGCAACGCCGCGCTGCCGCCGGCCCGCATTCCCGCCTGCGGGCCGCGCCCTTTCAGCGCCCCTTCAGTTCCGCGAGCGCCTTTTCCCTGACGGAGACCACCCGGTCGCAGAAGGCGTCAAAGTCGGGGTCCTCTTTCTGGAGTTCCGGGTGGGCGAGTATGTTTTTAACCGTAGCGCGTATCCCCTGATCCATGCGGACCCGGGCCGCGAAACCCGGCACCAGCCTGTGCAGCTTGCTGTTGTCAAAAACCGCGGAATTGGCCTTGTCGCCGATAAGGGAGCCGACAAAGTCGTAATCCCTCCCGGCCTGCGCGAGAAAGGAACTGGCAACGTGGACCGACCTCAGGGGCTTTTCAAGCGCGGAGGCGATAGTTTCGTAAACCTGGTTCCAGGTAACCGTTTCGTCCGACGTAATCTGCACGGCTTCCCCTATGGCGTGGATATTCCCCATAAGGCCGACAAACGCGCGGGCGAAATCGCTGTTGTGGGTCATGGTCCAAAGACTCGTGCCGTCCCCGTGGATAATCACCGGCTTCCCCTCGATGATCCGCTTTGCCACCTGCCAGCTCCCGTTCTTGCCGTGGACTCCCAGGGGTATGGACCGCTCGTCGTAGGTGTGGCTGGGCCGCACAATGGTAACGGGAAAACCCTCTTCCCGGTATTTGCGGTTAAGAAAATCCTCGCAGGCGATCTTGTCCCGGGAATACTGCCAGAACGGGTTTGCCAGCGGGGTGCTTTCGGTCACGCGGGGGTCCGCCAGGGGTTTCTGGTAGGCCGAGGCCGTACTGATAAAAATGTACTGGCCCGTCTTGTCCTTGAAAAAACGGTAATCCCGCTCCGCCTGGTCCGCCCTGAAGACGATAAAATCCGCCACCACGTCGAAACTCAGTTCCCGGAGCTTCGAGGCCGCGTCCGCTTCGTCGTTAATATCGCAGCGTATCTCGCGCGCGCCGGACAGAACCGAACTGCGGTTCCCCCGGTTTAAAAGATAAAGCTCGTGCCCTTCCTCCAATAAGCGGCGGGAAATCGCGGCGCTAATGGTCCCCGTCCCCCCGATAAATAGAACTCTCATGCCTGCCTCCGGTAAGTTTCGGTAACAGCCCGGCAGGGGGGCGATCCCCCCTGCGGCGCACACGGTTGCGCCGCTCCCCCCTCTGCGGGGGACACCCCCGCAACGCCCCCGGAAAGGGGCGCCTGGGTATCGACTGAACAGCCGTTCTAATAGTATACTGCATCGCGCCCTTTTGAAAAAGAGGCGGGGGGGACAGGTGTCGGCAGGCTTTGATATATTCCGTTTTGCGTTCGCGGCTGTTTTTACCGGGCTGCACGCCGGCCTCATGTTCGGGCTGTTCCGGGAATGGCGGCACGACAACAGACTGGCCGGCCTTTCCAAAAAAACCGGGCAAAGGGGAGATTCCGGCCGGCCGGGCACGGTCTCGGTAGTCGTCCCCGTCAGGAACGAGGAAGCCCATCTGCCGGATCTTCTGGAAAGCCTCGCCCGGCAGGACTACCCGGAAAGGGAATTTATCTTTATCGACGACGGCTCCACGGACAAAAGCCCGGATCTGCTCAAGAATTTCGCGGCCCCCCGCCCGGACGCCAGGATCATCACCTTAGCGGAAAACCCCGGGCCGAACCGCAAACAATACGCCCTGACCCGGGGAATCGGGGCGGCCCGGGGCGGCCTGCTCCTCTTCACCGACGCGGACTGCGAAGTGCCGCCCGGCTGGATCAGCGCCATGGCCGCCCGCATGGCGGACGAGGGCATAGCCCTTACTATAGGGCCGGTGTTTAAAAGGCCGGATCCCGGGCAGCCCGGGGGGAATTTTTTCAGGCAGTACCAGTGCTTTGACCACGCGGTACGCTATATGTACCTGGCCGCCTCCACAGGGCTCGGCGCGGCCGGGGGCGGGTTCGGGAACAACCTCGCCGTAAGGCGGGAAGCCCTTGACCGCATAGGCGGCTACGCGAATATCCCCCCCTCCCCAACCGAAGACGCCGCGCTCGTGTCCATGATCCGCGCCCGGGGCCGTTCGCGCGCCGCAACGGGCTGCGGCAGGGCGCCCGGCGCGGGCATGGCGGTACACGCCGCCTGCGGCCGGGATCTCTGGGTGCTGACCAAGAACGAGCGGACCTGGAAAGCCCTGGTAAACCAGACCCTGCGCTGGAATAACGGCGGCCTCTTCAGCCCGTCCCTCGGCACCCGGCTCAACTTCGGCTTCCTCGTGGTGACCATTTCCATGGGTATCCTGGCCATCCCCGCTCTGCCCTTTGCCGGCGGGCTGTGGCCTCTTCCGGCGGCGGTACTGCTCGCCATGACCATGAACACCATCGCCACGCTCAGGCTTTTCGGCCCGGCGCTTCCCCGGGGGGGGCTCGGCTATATAGTACAGATCGTGTTTACCCCCGCCTACTTTACCTTTCTGACAATTCTGGGATTCTGCGGGATAAAAGCCGACTGGAAGGGAAGGCCTGCCGGGTAGCCCCCGGCGGGCCTGCTATACCCTTACCATCCAGCCCTTGGTATCGGGCAGGGTGCCGTACTGTATGCCCTTCAGGGTGTCCCGCAGATCGGCGGTAAGCTCCCCGACTTTGCCGCCGTTAAAGACCGCCCGCTTTCCCTGCCAGGAAAGCTCCGTAATAGGCGTGGCCCCGGCGGCGGTCCCGGCGAGAAAACATTCCTCCCCTTCGGACATCACTTCCTCTATGGAAAGCCTGCGTTCCGACACCTGCACCTTCTTGTCCCGGGCAAGTTCGATGATACTTGCCCGGGTTATGCCCGGCAGTATGGTGTCCCCCAGTTCCGGCGTTACCAGTTCCCCGGACCTGAGGCGGAAAAACACGTTGCAGGAAGACCCCTCCTCGATGTACTTCCTCTCGGATGAGTCGAGGAAGATGCACTCCACAAAGCCCGCCTCGGCGGCCTCGCGCTTGGCAAGGGCCGAGGTAACGTAGTTGGCCGCGGTTTTGATCCAGCCCGTGCCCTTGGGCGTGGCCCTGATCCTGTCGGTAACAAGCGCCGCCGGAGTCCCCGGCGAAAAGTAGGCGCTTACCGTGGTGGCAACCACAAGCACATAAGGCTCGCAGGAAATATTAACGCCGATACCCCCTTCAGAATGGGTAAAGGGCCTAAGATAAACCGAATCCGCGTTCATAAAGGAATCTTTTTCCCATTCGGCCCTATAGGCGGGGCGGAAACCCAGCGCCGCGTTCCGGCGCACCACTTCCGTTACCGCCTTGAGAAAGAATTCTTCCGGGAAAGGGGGCATATAAAGCCCCTTCATGGAATTGTAAAAGCGTTTCGCGTTCCGGTCCGGCCGGAAAATGGCGAGCCCCCCGTCTTTCTGGGGCAGGGCCTTCAGGCCCTCGAACACGCCGAAACCGTACTGGCTTGTATAGGACACCAGGGGCATATCCGCGTAATAATTCCGGGAATCGATCAGCGCCGCAGCCTCGGCCTCGCCCAGCGCGGCCTCGTCCTCGGGCTTTTTGTGCGGTTTTTCCAGATATTCCTCCGACCAGGCCCCGGCCTTTGCCGAATACCTGGCCCGGTAGGCCGCCGGATACGAACTAAAATTAAACGCCATAACTGCCTCCTTCTAAAACGGCGCACGCGCCGCAGAAAATCCGCATAATACTAGCACAAAGCCGCCGGCTGCACAAGGGTTCGGCGGCGCGGCGCGGTTTGAAGCCCTGCACTGCATTGCGCTGTTCCCATGCCCGTGTTACTATGCTTTCGGAGGCATGCCATGAGACAAACAGAGGTAATTCCGGCGGACGCGGGCTGGGCGGACAAGGATATCCGGGAATTTGCCGGCGCTCCGGCAAAACGTATCGGTGACGAGTGGATGCTGATAAGCGCCGGA
>JAIRRR010000277.1 GCA_031255875.1 Treponema sp. | reverse complement strand
CTGCCGGAGGCTGCCAAGTTTCTTTGGGGATGGCAAGGGGCGCGGGAACGGCAAAACGGCGCAGCAGGAGCCGCCGCCCGGGCCCGTGAAAACGGGTAAGGCACGGGCGCTCATTGTTTATCCTGCAAGGAATTGATGGGCCTTCCTGGACTTGAACCAGGGACCTACGGATTATGAGTCCGCAGCTCTAACCAACTGAGCTAAAGGCCCGAAAACGTTCGCAGGGGAAATATAGCCCGGATGCGGAAAAAGATCAAGGCCGCAGCCGCCCCCGGCCGGATTTTTACGCGAGACGACGCGGGCGCGCAAAAAAAGGGCAGGGGAGCGGCAGGGCGCGAATAGCTTAAGGGGCGCGCCAAAAAAACCGATATTCAAGAAAGCGCGGCTGTGCGCCCTGCGGGGGCACGGCCAAGGAGGAGAAGCGGCTTGATAAGAGGGTGGTATACCGGCGCGAGCGGCATGAGGGCCCAGCAATGGCGGCTCGACGCGGTGGCGAATAATCTGGCCAATGTGGATACGGACGGCTATAAAAAAGACATAATCGCCCACAAGGCGTTTCCCGAACTCCTCCTGCGCCGCATGAGCGACGACGGCGTGTACCGCCATCCGTTCGGCTCGGGCGACGAGGCCCCGGTTATCGGCACAATCGGTACGGGCGTGGAGCTTAACGAGCTTTTTACCGATTTTACCCAGGGCGCCATGAAGGAAACCCAGAGCGACTTCGACATAGCCCTGGACGGCAGGGGTTTTTTTTCCGTAGCCACACCCTGGGGCGAGCGTTATACCCGGAACGGCTCTTTCCAGCTCGGCAAGGAAGGCTTTCTGGAGACAAAAGAAGGCTACCCGGTACTGGGGGAGAACGGGCCTGTCAGGGTAAAGGCGAATAACTTCCAGGTTGACAAGGACGGCAGAATCTGGATAAACGCCCTTTACGATGACGATGACCCCAGCCTGATGGTTTCCAGGGAAAACAACCAGTGGGAACAGACCGAACTTCTGGACGCCTTGAAACTTGTGGAATTCGATCTGGACCGTTATTTGCAGAAACAGGGGTCCAGCCTCTACCGATCGAACGAATTTTCCGGGGAGGCCCGCGTCCTGGAAGGGATGGAACGCCCCCGCGTGGTCCAGGGTTTTGTCGAGGCGGCCAATGTGGATCCGGTAGTGGAAATGGTGCAGATGATCGAGGTAAACCGCGCTTACGAGGCGAACCAGAAGGCAATACAGTCGAGCGATTCCATGCTTGGGATCCTGATAAACCAGACGGTTAAGCTAGGATAGGAGGGCGATAAATGGTACGGAGCTTATGGACCGGCGCTGCCGGGATGATAGGCCAGCAGGCGAACATTGACACAATTTCCAATAACCTTGCCAATGTGAACACCTCGGGCTATAAAAAGATGCGGGCCGATTTTGAGGATCTGCTCTACCAAACCGTAAAAACCGCCGGCACCCCGGCTACCGAAGACACGGTAGTGCCCGTGGGCGTGCAGATGGGCCACGGGGTCAAGCTCGCGGATACCCAGCGCATGTTTACCCAGGGCGCCCCCCAGAACACGGAGAACGTCTACGACATGGCGATTGTGGGCGACGGCTTCTTCCGTATCCAGATGTACGACGGCAGTTACGCCTATACCCGCAACGGCGCCTTCCAGGTCGATTCGACCGGCCGCATGGTGACCAGCAACGGCTACTGGCTGCTCCCCGACATCGTGATGCCCGAGAACTTCCTCCCCCAGAGCATAGCCGTTTCCCAGGACGGCAGGGTTTCCGTCGTCGTGCCGGAGATCGATCCCACGGAGCCGGTCGAAGTGGGCCAGATAGAACTCTACCGCTTTCCCAACCCCGTGGGGCTCACCGCAGTGGGCGAGAACCTGTTTAAAATTACCGGCGCTTCCGGGGACGCCGTCCCGGGGCGGCCCGGCTTTGACGGCATGGGCAAGATATACCACAAATTTCTGGAAATGTCCAACGTATCGGTGGTCCGGGAAATGGTAGACCTGATCGTGGCCCAGCGCGCCTACGAGTTCAATTCCCGGACCATACAGACCAGCGACAACATGCTCGGGACCGCGACCGGCCTGAAGAGATAGCGCGGGGAACAGGAGCTTAGGGAATGGATATCGGGGCTTTAGGCGGGCAGTACCTTGAACAGAGCCGCTACGGGGTGGAAAAGCTGGGCATCGCGCGGCGCGGCGCGGCGCCTGCGGCCGGGCTGCCGGACGGAGAGCTTTTCGCGCGCCATCTTGAAGAGGCGGAACAAAGCGCCGCCGCTTCAGGCCCCGTGAAAAAACCCAGTATCGACAAAACCGGCAAGCTCTACGAACAGTGCCTGGAACTGGAAACCTTCCTGGTCAAAACCCTTATAAAGGGAATGCGGGGCACTGTGCAGAAATCCGGGTTAATAGACACGGGCTTTGCCGGGCAGATGTACGAGGACATGCTTTACGACGAATACGCCCGGGACTTCACGAAAAACGCCGGCTTTGGCCTTGCCGAGACCGCCTACCTTGA
>JAIRRR010000249.1 GCA_031255875.1 Treponema sp. | reverse complement strand
CTCCGCCTGGCCCGGAAGCCCGGCAAAATATCCCTTAAGGATATATTCCTCGCGGTGGGGCCGGTCAAGGACGGCAAGTTGTTCAAGATACACAGCGGGACCGAGCCGAAGTGCCGGGTAGGGGCGTATGTCCCCACGCTGCTTGGGCCTTACTTTGCCGGCGCTCAGGGCGTGATGGAGCAGTACCTGTCAAAGTCAACCTTGCAGAATTTGCTGGACGATCTTAAGATGCTTTGGACGTGAGGCGCCTGTGCTTTTGGTTATTGATATCGGGACTTCCAACTTCAAGGCGGCCCTTATGGACTATGGCGGCGTTTGCAGGGGCGCGGTATCCCTGCCGCTCGCGGTGTATTCCGGCCCCGGGGGGAGCCACGAGGCCAATCCCGTCCAGTGGCTCCGCTCGTTTGAAGCGGCATTGTCCGGCGTAGGCCCCGTTGCCTCGGTAGAAGCGCTGGTGATAAGCGGGAACGGCCCTACCGTAGTCCCTGTTACCGGCGAACCTTCCCTTTCCGGGGGGGGGCTTTCCCTGCCGGCGGATACCGCGCGGCTTTGGCTGGACCGGCGGGCGGAAAAAGAGGCGGAAACAGTATCCGCCATAATGGGCGCTTATGTCGATCCGGGTTTTTTCCTGCCGAAGATCCTGGCGGTAAAAGAGCGGGAAGCGGAGCTCTACCGCCGGACCCGGTATTTTCTTTCGACCCCGGAATTTCTGACTTACGCGCTCACCGGCCGGGCGCGGACGGTCTTCCCCTCGGAGGGTTTTGAAAGGTGGTACTGGGACAGCGGGGCGCTGGAAAAGGCGGGGCTTGACGGGGAAAAGCTCCCTCCGTTTATATTCCCCGGGGAGGAGGCGGGCGCGTTATTGCCCGCCGTGGCGCGTCATTTCGGTTTTGGCAAGGGGGTAAAAGTTTTTGCCGGAGGGCCCGACTTTTTTGTTTCGATTCTGGGGACAGGCACGGTGAAGCCCGGGAGCGCCTGCGACAGGTCCGGGACCTCCGAGGGGATCAATCTGTGCACTGCGGAAAAGGTCAGCGACAGGCGGCTCATGGCTTACGGGCATCCGGTCAGGGGGTACTGGAATCTTTCCGGTATTATTTCCACTACCGGCAAGGCGGCGGAATGGACGATGGAACTGCTGGGCCTTGGAAGAGAAAATTTTGACAGTTTTTACTCCCTTGCTGCGGAGGCGGGGTCGGGTTCCGGGGGGCTGCTGTTTCTGCCTTATCTGGGCGGGGAAAGGGCGCCCATTTGGGATCCCCGGGCGCGGGGGGTATTCATGGGCCTTTCCCTTGCCTCGGGGAGAAAGGAGCTTGCCCGCGCGGTTGCCGAGGGGATCTGTTTTGCCGTAAGGGATGTGGCGGAAGTGATGGAAGAGCTTGGCGCGCCGGTCCGGGAATTCCGGGTAAGCGGGGGGCCGGCCGGGAGCGCGTTTCTCAACCAGTTAAAGGCCGATGTTACCGGGCGGCCTGTTCTGTCGCCCGCAAGGAAAGACGCGGAAATTACCGGGCTTGCGGTTATAGGCGCGGTTGCGATGGGAAAATACGCGTCGCTTGCGGAGGCCGCCGGGGCCATGGTCCGGATCGAAAGGGAATACGAGCCCCATGCCGGAAGAAAACTGATTTACGACGAACGTTTTGCGGCGTACCGCGAATTGTACCGGACCCTTAAAGGCCGGTTTTAGGAGGAAGCACACTATGAAAAAAAACGGAAAAGGCAATTGCTTTACCCTGACGCCCTCCGCTGCCTGCGCCGCGCTAGCGGCGTTTCTGTTCCTGCTGCCCCTGGCTTCGGCATATCCCGGCGCTTCGCGGGAAAAACAGGCCGGCCCGGATTCGCTTTCGGTACTCGTGTACATCACCGGGATGATAGCGGGAAGCCCGACTTACGAGCTTTTGGCGGAGGGGGCCGAGAATTTCGCGGCGGGCCGCGGCAATGTCACGGTAAAGGTCTACGAGGCGGGCTTTAACCAGGCGGAATGGGAGGAGCAGCTTACCTCCCTGGTGGCTTCCGGGGAGTACGATTTGGTGTTGGGTTCCAACCCTTCGCTGCCCGAGATCTGCGTGAATGTGGGAAAGAAATTTCCCAATCAGAAATTCATCATTACCGACGCGGAGCACGGCGGCTCTTCCCAGATCAGCACCTACCTTTACAACCAGTACGAGCAGTCGCTTTTTCTGGGTTACCTTGCGGGGCTCGTTACCACAAGCGCCATGCCCCATGCCAACGCCGCGAAGAAACTCGGCTTTATCGCGGCCCAGGAGTACCCCCTGCTTAACAAGCACATAGTCCCGGCTTTCCTCGCGGGCGCGCGGATGGCTGATCCCGCGATTGAGCTTGACTTCAGGGTTATCGGCAACTGGTTTGACGCCAACAAGGCCGCCGATCTGGCCCGTTCCATGATCGAGGGCGGCGTTGACGTGTTTGCGTCCATTGCCGGCGGGGCCGCCCAGGGGATGATCAGGACTGCGGAGGAAAGGGGGGCCTACGTGGTATTCCACAATACCAACGAATACAAAACCGCGCCGGGGGTCATTGTCGGGTGCGGCGTTGTCGAGCAGAAAAAACTGGTGGAAGAAATACTGGCGGACGCGCTTGAGGGGAAGACCGTCTGGGGGGCCGCGAAGACCGTGGGCGTCCGGGACGGCTATATCAATTTTGTTTCCGGCGATCCCGGGTATACCGCCTATCTTCCCCGGGAAATCAGGGATAAGTTCGACGCCTTTATGGCGGACATGAAAGCGGGGAAGGTGGCCTACACCGTCCCCCCCCTGTGATTGGCGATTGTATTACGGCGTAGATTATGTTTCAAACGGCGGGGCGGGCGGCGGATGCGCTGCCTGTCGTGGAAATGCGGAATATCTCCAAACTGTACCGCGATACCGGGCGCTGGGCGAACCGCAGCGTCAGTCTGGACCTGAGGCGCGGGGAGATTCTCTGCCTGGCCGGGGAAAATGGGGCGGGAAAATCCACGCTGATGAAAATACTTTACGGGCTGGCGGAACCCACGGAAGGCGAGATTTTCATTAACGGCAGGCCTGAAAAGATCCGTTCGCCCCTTGACGCGAACCGCCTGGGCATAGGCATGGTACACCAGCATTTCATGCTCTTCCCGGAATTTACCGTGGCCCAGAACGTTGTCATGGGAATTGAGCCGAGAAAGGCCCTGCTGTTTTACGGTTTTGCCGAGGCCGAGAAAAGGGTAAACGCGGTGATCAAGGCCCACCGCTTTTCCGTGGACGCCGGTACCCGGGTCGGGTCGCTTGCGGTGGGGCAGATGCAGCAGGTGGAGATTCTCAAGCTCCTCTACCGGAATGCGGATATTCTTATTCTTGACGAACCTACGGCGGTCCTTACCGATCAGGAAATCGCCTCTATTTTTAATACCTTTAAGCTGCTTGCCGGGGCGGGTAAATCCATCATCCTTATTACCCACAAGCCGGGCGAGATTAAGCGCATTTCCGACAGGACCCTGATCATGCGGAACGGGGAAGCGGTCGCGATCCTTGAGACAAAGGATGTCGGCGAGCGCGAACTTTCCCGCCTCCTGATGGGGGAGGGCGCTCGTCCGGCGGCAAACGCGCCGCCGCAGGAAAAAGCGGGCCGGGATAAAAGCCGGAAAGCGGGAAAAACACCGGTCCTCAGCTTTGAGGAAGTAACGGTATTGCGGCGCAAACAGAAACGCCCGGCGCTTAATTCTGTTAGTTTTACCGTTTATTCCGGGGAGGTTCTGGGTTTCGCCGGGGTAGGGGGCAACGGCCTTGGAACCCTGGAAGCGGTGCTGGGGGGCTTTCTTCCCATTACCCGGGGCAGGATACTCCGCCGGGGAAAAGATATTTCCACGCTTAAACCGCGCCTTCTCCGTAAACCGGCCCTTGCCTATGTTCCCGGCGACCGTTTGTCCGTGGGAACTGCTCCTGACGCCTCTGTGGCGGAAAACATGATGATCAAGCGCCGCCGCGAATTTTTCCCCAGGGGCTTTCTTGACAACAAAGCCTTAAGCCGTTTCACGCGGGGCCTTATTGAACGCTACGGTATCGACGGAAAGGCGGAACAGTCCCTCCGCTCCCTTTCCGGGGGCAATATCCAGAAACTTATCCTGGCAAGGGAAATCGACCGGTACCG
>JAIRRR010000218.1 GCA_031255875.1 Treponema sp. | reverse complement strand
TCCCTGGCCTTCCGCACCATCCCCGACGTGGCCCGGGATTTCCTGGACATCAGAAATTCCCTCTCCATGCGGGGCGTCGAATTTGACCCCAAGCGGGCGGGCCTTGTTTCCCGGCTCAGGCAGCTCACCCTTATCCTGGTCCCGCTGATCATGACCAGTTTCGGCAGGGTGGAAACCATTGCCAATGCCATGGACCTGCGCAGTTTCGGCAAAAACCGCAGGCGCACCTGGTACAGCCATAACCCGCCCGCCAAGGCCGACTGGCTTGTCCGTTCTTTTACCATCCTGCTCGCGGCGTTCTGCGCGTACTACATAGTCCGGCACCGGATCATAGGCCCGCCGCCCTACGATTACTGGTGCCCCTGGGTAAGCGGGGGAAGGTGAACAGCCCTGCTTTCTTGTAAAATTCGGGAATTGCATTATTTGCCGGATTTGTTAAAATGAATCATTATCATTGCATAGAAAGAATTCGGAGGTGTCTATGAGGATCAGCAGGAAGACGTTTGGCGTACTGAGCAACGGCAAAAAAGTCCGGCTTTTTACGCTTGAGGCCGGGGACCTGGTTTTTTCCGTCAGTACCCTCGGGGGAAACTGGGTTTCCCTGGAGCTGCCCTCCCGCCAGGGCAGGCGGGACGATATCCTGCTCGGTTATTCCGCGCTGGACGGGTATCTCCATAATACCCCCTATCTCGGCGCGACTATCGGCCGTTTCGGCAACCGTATCGCGAACGCCCGTTTTAGCCTGGACGGCCGGGATTACAGCCTCTTCAAAAACGACGGGGAGCACAGCCTTCACGGCGGCCGCCGGGGTTTTGACCGGCTGCTCTGGAAGGCCGAAGCCTACGAGGAAAAGAACGGGGTCTTTGTCCGGCTGGAACTGGAAAGCCCCGACGGGGACGAAGGCTATCCGGGCAATCTGGAGGCGACGGTAATCTACGGCGTCAACAAGTCCAATGAGATCGTCGCCGAATACCGCGCCACGGCGGACAAGCGGTGCCCGGTTAATCTTACCAACCACGCCTATTTCAATTTGGCCGGGGAGGGAAAGGGGGACATACTCTCCCACGAGCTCTGCCTCTACGCCTCGTCGTATGTGGAAGCCGGCCCTTCCCTGATCCCCACCGGAAGGCTCATCCCCGTAAAAGGCACCCCCTTTGATTTCAGCCTGCCCAAGCCTGTCGGCCGGGACATCGCCGCGGCCGGGGGCTACGATCACTGCTACGCGCTGGACGGCGAGCCCCGGGTGCTGAAACCTTGCGCGGAAGTTAGCGAGCCCGGATCGGGCCGTTCAATGAAGGTCTTTACTACCCAGCCCGGGGTCCAGTTCTACACGGGGAATTTCCTCGACGGCGTTCCGGGCAAGATTGGCTCTGTGTACCGCAAGCACGGGGGATTCTGCCTGGAAACCCAGCATTTCCCGGATTCTCCCAACCAGCCGGCCTTCCCGGACGCTGTCTTTGGCCCCGACCGGGTTTACCACGAGAAGAGCCTCTTTTCGTTCGACTGGTAGGCCGGGCCGGCCGGGCTTGGGGAACCGGCCTGTTCCGGAACCCGGCCGGCTTTGGAACAGGCCCAAACAGATGGTTTTTAAGAAAAAAAGGTGAAAAGAATTTGAAATCTCCATAACCATCTATTATTATTTCATTTGAACCTGTTTGGGAGCATAAATATGCATGGCAAAGTATGTAAGAATACTGTCTTTTATTCATTCAAAAAGAATGGTATGAGAATTCGCACGAATAATTAATATTGGCGGTAAAGTAAGAGGAGCCTATGGAAATTCAGTTGCAGGAACTTATTGAAAAGATAAAAAAAGACGGCATCGAGGCCGCGACCGAAGAGGCTTTGCGGCTTAAAACCCAGGCGGAAGACGAAGCCGCGCGTATTTTGGATGACGCCCGGAAAGAAGCCGGGGACATTGTCGCCAAGGCGAAGGCCGATGCCGAACGTTTTGAGAAGGCCGGCATCGCGTCGGTGGGGCAGGCTTCCAGAAACCTGGTGCTTGCCTTTAAGACGGAGATCCAGGCCGTGCTGGACAAGCTCGTGGCCCAGGAACTTGCCTCGGCCTACAGCGATGACGCGCTCAAGGCGGCCCTGCCGGACATTATCAAAGGCTGGGCCAAAGGGGCCGACTCCCTCTCCCTCATACTTCCCGAAGCCTCGCTCAAGAAACTGGAGGCTTTTTTCCAGGGAAAGCTCTCTTCCGAGCTGAAAAACGGCCTGGAATTGAAATCGGACCGGAATCTGGGCGCCGGATTCCTCATTTCCAACAAGGACGGTTCCGCCTATTACGACTTTTCCGCCGAATCGGTGGCGGAACTCCTTTCCGCCTATCTCAACCCCCGGCTTGCGGAAATTCTCCAAACCCAGGCGAAAGGAATATAGGAAGTGGGTTCCTACTACTATTTCGCGGCCCAGCTTCCCGGCCTTGTCTACGGCCAGGATGCCCCGATGACTTCCGCCGCTTTTCAGGATCTGGTAAAAAGGCTCCTGGGCAAAGAGGACGCCGATATGCTGGATATGCTCAGCATCGATCCCGCCGGCCCGTTCCCCGATCCTTCGCTGCCGGCCTACGGGCAGGACGCCGCGCCCTCGGGCTGCGACTTTATCGACAAATGGCGGGAATGGGAACGCTCGCTCAGGCTCAACCTGGCGCGGAACCGGGCCCTGCGCCTCAAACGGGAGGCCGATTTCCCGGCGGACCCGCCCGCGTACCCGCTGGACGCGGCGGCGGCCGCGCTAAAAGCCGGGCTGTCCGAGGAATCCCCGCTTGAGGCGGAGCTTTTCCTTGACAAGGCCAGGTGGGACGCTATCGAGTATTTGCAGGGGATTTCTTATTTCAGCAGAAACACGGTTTACGCCTATTATCTCAAACTGCTCCTTATGGAACGGCGTAAATCGTTTGACACGGAAGCGGGGTTTGCGGAGTATAAATCACTCTACGCTTCCATTTTGGAACGCGCGCAGCCGGGTATCTTACCCGCAGGAGAGGCTAAATGACCGGAACAAAAGGCAGTGTGGTAGCCGTAAACGGCAATATGGTAAGCGTCCGCTTTGACGGCAACGTGTCCATGAACGAAGTGAGCTACGTCAAAGTCGCGGACAAGCGGCTCAAGAGCGAAGTCATCCGTATCAGGGGCGATGTTTCCCAGCTCCAGGTTTTTGAAATAACCAAGGGAATAACCGTCGGGGACGAGGTTGAGTACACCGGCGACATGCTGGCGGTGGAAGTGGGGCCGGGCCTTTTGGGCCAGGTATACGACGGGCTCCAGAACCCGCTGCCCCAGCTCGCCGAAGCCGCCGGTTACTTCCTGGAACGGGGCGTTTACCTTGACGCCCTGCCTGACAAAGCCTGGGACTTTACCCCGGCCGCCAAAGCGGGCGACAAGGTGGAGAGGGCGGATACCCTCGGCACGGTCCCGGAAGGCGCCTTTAAGCACCGGATCATGGTCCCGTTCGGGCTTTACGGGACCTATACGGTTTCTTCAATAAAGGAGGCCGGTTCCTACAAGCTCAGGGACACCATTGCCGAACTGACCGACGAAAAGGGCAGCACGATCCCGGTCTCGCTTTCCTTCCGCTGGCCCGTCAAGCGGCCGATAGACTGTTACGAGGAAAGGCTTAAGCCCTCGGAGCCCATGGTTACCCGGGTCCGGCTTATCGACACCTTTTTCCCCGTGGCCCGCGGCGGTACCTACTGTATTCCCGGGCCTTTCGGCGCGGGGAAGACTGTTTTGCAGCAGATAACGAGCCGCCATGCCGATGTTGATATCGTGATTCTGGCCGCCTGCGGCGAGCGCGCGGGCGAGGTCGTGGAAACCCTCAAGGAATTCCCGGAACTGACCGACCCCAAGACCGGCCGCTCCCTTATGGAAAGGACGGTCATTATCTGCAACACCTCTTCCATGCCCGTCGCGGCCCGGGAGGCTTCGGTGTACACTGCGGTGACCCTGGCCGAGTATTACCGGCAGATGGGCCTCAACGTGCTGCTCCTGGCGGACTCCACAAGCCGCTGGGCCCAGGCCATGCGCGAAATGTCGGGCCGCCTGGAAGAAATACCCGGCGAGGAGGCGTTCCCGGCCTACCTGGAATCCACCATAGCCAGTTTCTACGAACGGGCCGGCATCGTGCGGCTCAGGGACGGCAGTATCGGCTCGGTTACCATAGGCGGCACGGTGTCCCCGGCGGGCGGCAATTTCGAGGAGCCGGTCACCCAGGCCACCCTGAAAGTGGTGGGCGCTTTCCACGGCCTTTCGCGCGAACGATCCGACGCCCGCAAATTCCCGGCCATCCACCCCCTGGACTCCTGGTCCAAGTACGCGGGCATTATCCCCCCGGAAAAAGTCGCGTACGCGCACGGCTTTATGAAGCGCGGCACCGAGGTTGAGCAGATGATGAAAGTCGTCGGCGAGGAGGGGACCAGTATAGACGACTATGTCGTCTACCTGAAAGGCGAGCTTATCGACTCGGTGTACTTCCAGCAGAATTCCTTCGATCAGGTGGACGCGGCGGTAAGCCCGGAAAGGCAGGAGCATGTTTTCGATATACTGCTGGGCATCATAGCGTCGAAATTCAGTTTTTCGGACAAGAACGAGGCGAGAAACTGGTTTAACCGGCTCAGGCAGCGCTTCCTTGACTACAACGGCTCGGAATGGCAGAGCGAGCGTTTCAAGAAGGCGGAGAAGGAACTGAAGGACGCGGTAGGCGCCAAGGCCGAAGGCCAGGACCCGGCGGCGCAAAAAATCATTGTCTAGAAGCAGGTACGAATAATGAAAAAGGTATACAGCAAGATCGAATCGATTACCGGAAGCGTTATCACGGTCAGGGCCGACGGCATCCGCTACGGGGACCTCGCGGAGGTGGATACCGTATTCGGCACCTCCCTCGCGGAGGTAAACCGCCTGGAGGGGGATCTCGTGTCCCTCCAGGTATTCGCCGGAGGCCGGGGCATTTCCACGGGCGACACGGTGCGTTTCCTGGGCTACCCCATGCGGGTTTCCTTTTCGGACAACCTTATGGGCCGGGTGTTTTCCGGTTCCGGCGAACCCCGCGACAAGGGGCCGGCGCTCCGCGAGAACCTCATCCCCATAGGCGGGCCTTCGGTCAACCCCTCCCAGCGCATCATACCCCGCAAGATGATCCGCACCGGCATCCCCATGATCGACCTTTTCAACACCCTGGTCGTTTCGCAGAAACTGCCGATCTTCTCCGTGTCCGGGGAGCCTTACAACGACCTCCTGGCCCGCATCGCCATGCAGGCCGAGGTTGACGTCATCGTCCTGGGCGGCATGGGGCTGAAATACGACGACTACCTCTTCTTCAAGGACACCCTTGAAGAGGGGGGCGCCCTTTCCAGAACAGTGATGTTCGTGCACACCGCTTCGGACCCGACGGTGGAATGCCTCATGATCCCCGACATGTCGCTGGCCGTGGCGGAAAAGTTCGCCCTGGGCGGTAAGGACGTGCTGGTGCTGCTCACCGACATGACGAACTTCGCCGACGCGATGAAGGAAATTTCGATCATCCAGGAACAGGTCCCCTCCAACCGGGGCTATCCCGGCGACCTCTATTCGCAGCTCGCGAGCCGCTACGAAAAGGCGGTGGACTTTGAGACAGCCGGCAGCATCACCATACTCGGCGTGACCACCATGCCCGGCGACGACGTCACCCACCCGGTGCCGGACAATACGGGGTACATTACCGAAGGCCAGTACTACCTGAAAAACGCCCGCATAGAGCCTTTCGGATCGCTTTCCCGCCTGAAACAGCAGGTAAACGGCAAAACCCGGCCGGATCACCGCTCGCTCATGGACGGCATGATCAAGCTTTACTCGGCCTACAAGGACACGCTTGAGAAAAAAGCCATGGGCTTTATCATGTCCGCCTGGGACGGCAAGCTCCTGAAATACGGGGCCAAATTTGAAAAGGAGATGATGGACCTTTCGGTAAATATACCCCTGGAAAGGGCCCTGGACCTGGGCTGGGAAATTCTGGCGGATTGCTTCAATCCCGAGGAAACCGGCCTGCGTACCGAGCTTATCGAAAAATTCTGGCCCAGGGAGCGGGAGCGCGCGGATTAATGAGCCGGGCATAGAGCGAGGACTTGGCGAATGGCAAAAATCAAGCTGACGAAAAACGAGCTTAAAAAACAGAAAGACTCCCTGAAAATGTACCAGCGTTATCTGCCTACCCTGATGCTGAAAAAGCAGCAGCTCCAGAGCGAAATACGGACTACGGAACTGCGGATAAGGGAGCTCAGGGAACAGCGGGAGCTGCTGGATGAATCTTTCAGGAAATGGGTGGGGGTTTTTGGCGAGAAGGGGTTTTTCACCTCCGATATCCTCAGTATCACCCGCATAATGACCACCCAGGGGAATATCGCCGGCGTGCCCATTCCGGTTTTCGAGGGCGCGGAATTCGATATTTTCCCCTACGATCTTGCCCGTACGCCCCTCTGGATTGACCGGGCGGTGGAGAATCTTAAACGGGCCTTCCTTGTGGACCTGGAAACCGAGGTGGTCGAGGAGCAGCGCCGGAGGCTGGACCACGAGCTGCGGATCACCACCCAGCGGGTAAACCTTTTCGAGAAGATCAAAATCCCGGAAACCAGGGGGAGCATTAAAAAGATAGGCGTGTATTTGGGGGATCAGCAGACTTCCGCAGTGGTCCGGGGGAAGATCGCCAAGCGCGGCCTGGCCAGGGCGGCGGCAGGGGGCGGCGAATGATAGTACCTATGAAGAAAGTGTCCCTGATCATCCGGGACAAGGACCAGGAAGCGGCGCTGGAAAAGCTGCGGGAAGTCGGGGTGCTCCACCTTGAAAGGCGGAATGTCTCTTCCGACGCCCTGTCCAAGGCCCTGGACCGGAAGGCCAGGGGCGAAGGCGCCATGGCCCTTATCGCGCCCTACAAGGTCCCTTCCAAAAAAGCCGCCCCGACGGCCCCCGGCGCGCGGGCGGCGGAACAATACGGCCGGCGCGAGAGCGATCTGGTGGACCCGGAGAGGGAGCCGTATTCGCTTGACGCGCTGGACGCGGTCGGGCGGCCGGATCTTATCGATCTTTTACTTAGCTGGGGCAAGGACAAGAAGAATCTGGAAGACCGGCTCGCGTTTTTGAACCGGGAACAGCAGCGCCTCCGGAAATGGGGGAATTTTGATCCCCGGGCTGTACGGGACCTTGCCGCAGCCGGCGTCGCGGTCTACCCCTACGAAATTGCGGCGACGGCCTTTGCCAATTTAAGCGCGGGCGCGGCGGAATTCGAAGGCGTCCGCTATATCCTGATGGGTCAGGACAAGAACGCCGTATACCTTGCGGTCCTTGACCGTGAAATACCCGGCCTCGCGCCGCTCAGCCTGCCCGAAAAATCCCTCGCGGAAATCGACAAAGAGGCCGGGGAACTGCCCTCCCAAATCAAGGCCATAGAAAAGCGCCTTGCCTCTTTCGCCAACCGCATGCCTGCCCTTAAGCGGGACCTGGCGGAGATCCAGGGCAATATCGAATTTGAAAGCGCCCGCTCTTCCCTGGAAAAAGTGGAGGATGTCCCCGGGGAGTACGCCCTTTCCTGGATTACCGGCTACGTGCCGCAGGACGACGTGGGGCTGGTCAGACGCGCCTCGGCGGAAAACAACTGGGCGCTTATGGCCGACAATCCGGGGCCCGATGACGCAGTGCCTACCAAGCTCAAGAACGGCAAGCTGGCGAGTCTGATCCGGCCCCTGACGGATTTTCTGGAAGTGGTGCCGGGCTACAATGAAATCGATATTTCCGGCTGGTTCCTCTTCTTTTTTGTTATTTTCTTCGGCATGATATTCGGCGATGCGGGGTACGGCGCCCTGATCCTCCTGATCTGCCTGTTCGGTATGTTAAAGACCGCAAAAAAAGGCGTCCCCCCGGTTTTAAAGCTCCTGCTTCTTCTGGGGCTTTCGAATTTCGCCTGGGGCCTCTTAACCTGCTCCTGGTTCGGCCTGAAAGCCGCCCAGGTCCCCGACGTTCTGCGGAACCTTTCCCTTCCCCTCATTTCAAACGTTACGGCGGACAAGTCGGACCTTGACAAGGCCATGGTCCAGCAGAATCTGATGATCTTCTGTTTCTCGCTGGCCCTGCTGCAGCTTTCAATCGGCCATATACTCGCCATTATCCACGACAGATCCCTCAGAATACTGGGACATCTCGGCAGCATCGCCATGCTGGGGGGCATGTATTTTATTATCCTTGCCCTTATCGCCAGCAACGAAGCCCGGCAGATACCCCTGTTTCCGGCGGCGGTCTACGTGTTTGGCGGCGGCTTTGCGCTGAATTTCGTGTTCTCCAGTTACGAGGGGAGCATAGGCCGTTCTATTCTGGAAAGCCTGAAAAACATTATTTCGGTTATTCTGGGCATTGCCAATATTTTCTCCGATATTATGTCCTATATCAGGCTTTGGGCGGTGGGGCTTGCGGGGGGGGCGATTGCCGATACGGTGGATACCATGGCCGCCCAGATCGGCGGGATCGCCGGGCCTGTGGTGGTCCATTTCGTGGTGTTCATCCTTGCCATGGCGTTATTGGTTTTCGGGCACGGGCTGAACCTGGTCCTCAATACGCTTTCGGTGCTGGTTCACGGCGTCCGGCTCAATACCCTGGAATTTTCCGGCCATGTGGGGCTTACCTGGGCGGGTACGGCGTACAAGCCCTTTGCAAAACGCGCTGTTCGCTCCGGCGAATAGTATAAAACGATAGGAGATCCGCCGGTTTATCCCCGGCGGCTTCAAAAAACGAGGAGAAAGATATGAATTTAGGATTGATAGGCGCGGGACTGGTGATGGGTCTTTCCGCCGTAGGTTCGGCAATCGGTATCGGCATCGCAGGTCAGGCGGTTATAGGCGCGTGGAAAAAGTGTTATATTGCCAACAAGCCCGCGCCCATGACCCTGCTTGCTTTCGGCGGGGCCCCCTTAACCCAGACCTTCTATGGCTATATTTTGGGCTTTCTGTTTATGAAACCTGCGGCCCTTGAGGTGGTTAACGATCCCCAGCGGGGCTCCCTCTTTCTGGGTATCGGCATCGCCTCCGGGCTGGCAATAGCCTTCTCCGCCATTGCCCAGGGCAAGGCGGGCGCCGCCGGCGCGGACGCCACGGGCGAAACCGGCAAGGGCTTTGTCAACTACATGATGATCGTGGGTATCTGCGAAACCGTGGCCATCTTCGCGATGGTGCTTTCCATGATCAGCCTGGGCCTTTAGTTTGGGGAAACCCGGCGCCGCGTTATCGGGCGCCGGGCGGATCAGCGTGTATAATACACGGACAATAAAAATAGGCGGTTTCGCCCATATTGAACCGGCTTTGATCGGGGGCGGCAATCCCGTGGTCATTCAGACCATGTGGAAGGACCGCCTCTCTTTTTCCTGCCTCGAAGGCGAGGCCGGGCGGGCTGTGCTTGTCCGCATCGGGCAGCTTGCCGGCATGGGCTGCGGCCTCCTCCGTTTCGCCGTGCCCGATTTGGCCGCCGCAGAGGCGCTGGGATCTCTTGCCGAAAGAACGCCCATGCCGCTCGTGGCCGACATCCACTTTGATTATAAGATAGCCCTGCGCTGCCTTGATTTCCCGGTGGCAAAGATACGCATAAACCCCGGTAATATCGGCAGCCGGGAAAAAGTGGAAAAAGTGCTTTCCAAGGCCGCCCTGAAAAAAGTCCCCATACGGATAGGCGTCAACGCCGGGAGCCTCCCCGCCGATTTAAGGCCGAAGGTGGATTCCGGCGAGCTTGGCCGGGCCGAGGCCCTTGTCGCGGCCGCCGAAAGGGAGCTTGCCGTATTCGGCGGCTTCGGCTTTGTGGATGTCCTGGTTTCCCTGAAAGCTTCTTCCGTGACCGAGACTATACGGGCAAACCGGCTCCTCGCCGAACGTTTCGCCGGGGGCGGCCTGTCGCCGCCGCTCCATGTCGGCGTGACCGAGGCCGGGCCGCTTGTCGCCGGAGTCGCCCGGAACGCGGCGGCCCTCTGCGCGCTTTTGAGCGCGGGAATAGGCGACACGATACGGGTTTCCCTGTCCGACAGCGAGGAGAACGAGGTCATCGCGGGCCGGGAAATCCTGGCCCTTGCCGGGGAACTGGCGGCCTTCCGGGTAGCGGATCGTCCCCCGGAAGGCGCTGCGGGCGGCGGAAACGCTCATAACAACGGCGGAATCTTACGAGAATATAAAGAAGACCCGCGGCCTGCCGCCGCCATCGTTTCCTGCCCCCGCTGCGGCCGGAACGGTTTCGACACCCACGGCTTTACCGCCCGCTGGCTCAACCGGATCTACGCCCTGAAGAAGCGCTGTACCATCGCCGTCATGGGCTGCGCGGTGAACGGCCCGGAGGAGGCCAAGCACGCGGATCTGGGCATCACCGGGGCCGGGGACAAGGTGCTGATCTTCCTCCGGGGGAAGGTTGTCCGC
>JAIRRR010000089.1 GCA_031255875.1 Treponema sp. | reverse complement strand
AAAAGCCCCGGAAACCGGGTTTCCGGGGCTTCGCGGGGCAAAATTCAGAACATTTCCTTGCTCATCCGGTCGATTTCCTCGTCAACGGCCTCGTATACGCCGGGGAAGGTGCTCCCCGGGCCGCCCATGACAAGGCAGGGAATATAATAGAGTTTGCCGTTGGCCCGGCAGGCCCGTTCAACTTCCGACCTTACCAATTCTTTTGTCCAGTCGGCCTTGTCCAGCACCCCGTTGTCGAGATCGCCCATAAAGGAGATCTTCCCGCCGTACTTTTTCACCAGTTCCGGCACGTTGTTGGTGCTCATACAGCCCTGGTATATATCAACCCCCATTTCGATCATCTGGGGCACCAGGGTCGCCGCGTAGGAATCGCTGTGGTGCACGATAAGTTCCACCCCGTGGCTCTTATAGTAGGCGTAGATCTTCTTGTACGCGGGCAGGTAAAACTCGTCGAACATCGCGGGGGACATGAAGGTGCTGTTCTGGGTCCCCCAGTCGTCGTGGTGGAACAGGGCGTCCGGCTTGAGGTACTTCGTGACCCCTTCGGCGTATTTGAGCTCGTACTCGGTTATGTAATCTATCAGCCCGTGCATCGCCTCCGGCTCCTCGTAAAGGGCGGCCAGGCAGTCGTCGATCCCCAGAAGGTAATGGCACTGTTCAAAAACCCCGGTAAAGAAGGTCGCCGTGGAAAAACACTCGTTCTTGTCCACCGCCTCCGCGATTTTCACGTACTGCTCCCATGCCTCGGGCGGGTAATCGGTCTTCGGCATTTTTACCACGTCCTTCCACCTGGTAACGTCCCTGACCACCTTGTGGGCGTCGTCATGGACCGGGAAAGGGCCGGGCAGCGCCGCGTCTTTCCAGCTGATGGTAACGCCCCATCCGTTGACGGCTTCCTCTCCCGGCGCGGGGCCGGGGTTGCCCGCGCTTATCGGATTCCCGGGCGCGTAATTCGGCCCCATAAGAAGCTGCAGGGCTTCGTACTGTTTGACAAACCTGTCCGGCTTGCCGCCCCGGATGGTTTCCAGCAAATTCTGTCTTTTCGTAAGCATTTTTCTCTCCTTAAAAAAAATCCTTATTCCGGCCGGCTTTTTACGCACTCCGTAAAAAGCCGTATTGATGCGGGGTAACACCCCGGTTAAAATCCGCAGTGAGCGCCAAACTAAGCCTGCCCGGGTTCTTTCTGGGCTATCCTGATGATCAAGGTGACGGCCGCGAAAACCGCCAGAATAATCCCCGCAAAGAACGGCCCGGGAACATCCAAGCCCCGGGCCCTGCTGGCCAGGATCATAAAAGGCCCGGTGAAAAAACCGCCGACATTGAACAGGGCCATGAGCAGGGCCGTGGCAAACGCCGCGTTCGCAGGCGTGCTGAACTTGCCGTTATCGGTGATAAGCGTCGGAATCATGATAAGCTCGGCCCCTACCAGGAACATCCCCGCGCCTACCATCACGATATTGGTTGCAAAGTAGAGGAGCAGCAGCCCGGCCGCGACAACCAGCATGGTGACCGGCGCGAGGAATTTTTTCAGCGCCTTATACAGAACCGCAAAGAGCGCCGAAAGGATGACCGCGCCTATATTGAAAAACGGCGCCGCGATACCCGCTTCCGCCCCGGTCCCGAGCCCGCGCCCTATGACGACAACGGAAATGGCCTGCAAGGCGACTGTGCCCAAACAGAAGACCACGGCGCCGGTAATGCAGTTAATGATAATCGGAACCCCGAGGCTCGAACTCCCGCCTTTGCTGTCCGCGCCTTCGGCCTTCGCGATTGGCTCAGGCTCCGGCATATCCACGAGAAGCAGGACAATGGGGATAAGCGGAAGGAGGAAGATGACGAAAGGAAGCTTCCAGTTGACCATTACCAGAAGGCCCGCGACAAGCATCATAACGCCGCCGCCTGCCGAGGCGAAGGCGTTCGAAATGCCCAGCCGGTTTCTCTGTTTGTCGCCGGAATAATACCGCATAAGGAGAGTCGGGGGCAGGGCGTAGTAAACGCCCGTGCTTAAACCCAGGATTACGCGGGAGAACAGCAACAGCGGCCACCAGGCGATTACCAGGGGCGCTGCGGCGATGAGCGCCAAAACAAGCATCCCGATCATCACCGTCTTGTACTTGATCCTGGTGCCGACAAATTTTCCGACAAGGATGCTTGAAATGACCCCGAAAATTCCCGGAATGGTCTGGATAAGGCCGACGGTGTTGACATCCATGCCGAGGCCGTCCGCGATCCCTTGCAGGGCGGGGCTCAGGCCCGCCGTCCCGCCCTGTAAGAAGCACACAAAACAGAGGCCGAGAAAACCCAGAAAACCAATTTCTTTCATAATAAAACCCCTTGCGATCGATTGTTCCGGGGTTTACCCTACACGGAGGTATTGAATTCCCCGGCAGGGCTTATCGTATACTATATCCTTAATAGTATCATAACAAAATTAGTTTGTATGGGTACAAATGTTTATTGTAATGTTTAGCCGGAATGATAGCCGACTACCGCCCGTATAAAAGAGCGGACGGCCAGGGAAGGATCGGGCCGTACTATGATGCCGACCTCCATGGTAATCGAGCGGTGCTTGAGCGGAACGCATACAATATCGTCACAGTTATCGGGAAGGTAGAATCGCGAGCCTATAACAACCCCGGCGCCGGAGCGGATATTCCTGAGCATCATATCGAGGCTGTCAATCCTGGAAATATAGGTGGGGTAAAAACCCTCGCCGGCAAAGGCGCTTATGAGAACCTCGTTGGGCGTACCTTCCGACAGCACATCAAACATGGGGACGCCTTTCAAATCGGAAAGCACAAGCTCTTTGCGAGCGGCCAGGAAGTGATCTTTCCGCATCAGAACGTGGGCCGTTTCGTCTATTATGGGTATATACTCCAGGCCGCCGAATTTTTCCCGCTTGTGGCATACGCCCATGGAGTATTTCCCGCCGGAAATATCGGCAATACATTTTTCAATTGTATTTGCCAATACTGTCTTGATGTTCAACACATTAAAACTTGTCAGCAGATCTTCAGGTATCAGGGCGGACAGGTACTTATGCTCCAGGCTGATGGTTATAAATTTTTTTTCCCTTTTTATAATATCATTTATTATTTTGATATGCCTTTCGTAACTTGAATAAAGAGAAATAATCACCGGGATTACCTGGGAGCCGAGATCGGTAACCTCGATGCCGGAAGTGTTCCGGGCAAAGAGCCTGGCATCGATCTCCTTTTCCACACGGTCAACGATCTTGCTGAGAGCCTGCTGGGTGACAAAAACTTCCCGGGCGGCCCTGGATATGCTCTTGTGTTTTGCGACACTGATAACGCACTGCGCTTCTCTCGCGGTCATAAGCTCTCCCTACACCGTAAACGCAAGGGGCTAACCATAAGTATCGGCGGCGCCGTTATCTTCCCCGCCGGCCTCCCCCTCCCCTCCCCATTCGGCGAGTTTCCGGTGCAGGGTTTTGCGGCCTATGGCAAGGGTTTCCGCAGCTCTGGTTTTATTGCCCTTGAGCGCGGAAAGCGTGTCGCGGATGATTATCTTCTCGGATTCTTCGAGGGTGGTCCCGAGGGGAATGCGGATCCAGCCCTCCTCGTTTCTGTTCCGCAGGGTCGGGGGAAGATCGCTTTCGGTTATCACGGGGCCTTTGGACATGACCACCGCGCTTTCGACGCAGTTGCGCAGTTCCCGCACGTTGCCCGGCCAGTCGTAGGAGTAGATGGCGGCGCGGGCCCTGTCGTCAATGCCCTCGATGGGCTTGCCGTTTTCCTGCGAGAATTCCTTGATAAAGGCGGCAATGAACAGCGGTATGTCGTCCTTGCGCTCGCGCAGGGGCGGTATGCGGATGTTCACCACATTGAGCCGGAAATAGAGGTCCTCCCGGAAGGCGCCCTTTTCAATTTCCGCTTTGAGGTCCCGGTTGGTGGCCGCGACTATGCGCACGTCGGTCTCGACGGTTTCCTCCCCCCCTACCCGCTCGAATTTCTTTTCCTGCAAAACCCTGAGGAGCTTTATCTGTATGTTCTGGTCGATCTCCCCGATTTCGTCGAGGAAGAGGGTCCCCTCGTTGGCAAGCTCGAAACGGCCCCGGCGGCGGGACGACGCGCCGGTAAAGGCCCCCTTCTCGTGGCCGAAAAGCTCGCTTTCGAGGAGGCTTTCGGACAGGGCGGCGCAGTGCACCTTGATAAGGGGCTTGTCCTTGCGCGGGGAAAGGGCGTGAATCGCGTCGGCAACAAGTTCCTTGCCCACGCCCGATTCCCCGGTGATGAGGACTGCGGCTTTGGCGGGGGCGGCCCGGCTTATGGTGTCGAAGACCCGGCGCATGGGGACCGAATTCCCGATAATCGTCTCGAACTGCTTTTTCTGGGCAAGCTCCTGCTCAAGGCGGAACTGGCGCAGGACAAGCTCCCGGTTCTGGAGCGCCCGCTTTATCATGAGGGACAGGCGCTCCAGGTTGAAGGGCTTGGTGAGGAAATCGTAGGCGCCGTTGCGCATGGCGGCGACGGCGTTTTCTACGGTACCGTGGCCGGTAAGCACGATGACGGGCAGCCCCGGCGCCTCGGTATTGATGCGCCTTAAAAGCTCCTCGCCGCTCAGGCCGGGCATGCGGAGATCGCTTATTACCAGATCGATGTCGCCTTTTTGAAAGCGCTTCCAGCCATCGTTCCCGTCCGCTGCGGTCTCAACTTCGTAGCCGTCCATTTTCAGCGCGGCGGCAAGGCCCTCCCGTATGTTTTTTTCATCGTCCGCTACAAGGAGCTTAAACCGCATACTGCCCTCCGCTGTTCCCGAAGGCGAGGAGCCTGGTTTCCCGCTGGGGTATAGGCAGCGTTATGACAAAATCGGTCCCCTCGCCCTCGCGTGATTTGACGTTCAGGTCGCCCTGGTGTTCCCGGACGATCTTGAACACCAGGGTGAGTCCCAGGCCGGTGCCCGTAGGCTTGGTGGTAAAATAAGGCTCGAAAATTTTGGGGAGGTTTTCCTCGCTGATGCCGACGCCGGTATCCCTGACGCTGATCTGAATTTCCGCGTCGTTAAAACCTGTAGTTATGGTAAGCGTTCCCCCGCCGTCCATGGCGGCAATGGCGTTTTTAATAAGGTTGAGCAGGGCCTGCTTCATATAGCGCTCGTCAAAGTCGATGGGGGGCAGGTTCTCGCCCAGGTCCATGACGCAGCCAATATGCGCCTCGTCAAGCTCATAACGCACAAATTCCACCAGTTCGGCAATAAGGGCGTTTATGTCCCCCTCGCGCGGCTCCAGATCCATGGGGCGCACGGCGAACAGAAAATCTACTACTATGCGGTTAAGCCGGTCTATCTCCTCGTTTACCACACCGATGTACTTGTCCAGCTCGGAAAGCTGGTTCCCGGCCACCGCTTTCTGGATGAGCTGGATGTGTATCGAAAGGGAGCCTAACGGGTTTTTGATTTCGTGCGCCACCCCGGCGGCCAGCGTGGTGAGGCTTGCCAGATTTTCCGCCCGCCTGAGCCGCGCCTCCTTGCCCCGCTTTTCGGTGATATCCTCGACATAGACGAGGGAGCCTGAAACCTGGTGGTTGCGGACCAGGGGCAGCACGCTGAAGCTGAGGAGCCGCTGCTTGGCCTTGAATTCTACGTCGAATTCTTTCTCCTCCACGCGGTCGCCCGAAACAAGGGTCTGGCAGAGAAACTCCCTGATATGGTCATCCTTGATCAGCGTCCATATCTGATCGTTCTCGTGCTCGCGGTTCTGGGGGAGGAAACGCTCGGCGAATTTATTGGCCATAACGAGGCGGTGCTGGGCGTCGCAGACCATGACCCCCTCGTTGAGGGAGTCCAGCACGGTTTCCATCCGGTCGATTTCCGCGGCAGCGGAAATCAAAAGATCCTGCATCTGCTCAGGGGTGAGTTTATTGAGTTTCGTCAACGCCCTCTGGATAAAGTCCCGCACCGTGTGTCCTTGCCTTTAACCGCATACTAACATTTTAGCCCGCCTTACGCAATGCGCCGCATATTTTTCCCCGGGCGGGGATTCCGGCGCCCGCCCTAAACAGCGCTTTCCAGGACCCTCTCGGCAAAGCCGGCGCAGAATCTTTCCAGGGCCAGTTCGGGGCCGATGTTGTAGGTCCCCACCGCGGAGGCGGCCTCCGCAGCCAGCTCCCGGAAAATACCGGCAAGGCGGCTGATGTCCCCGGGCGCGGGCGCTTCCCCATCTGCGGCCCCCGGCGCGGTTTGCGGGCTGCCGCCGGGCGGAACGGCGCGGAAAGCCTGGGATACCAGGCCGAGAAGCCGGGCGAGAAACTGCGGGAAAAGGCCCGGGGCTTCAAAGCGCCCGGCGCCGGCAAGTACCGCGCCGATACAGGCGCCGGCCTCTCTTGCGGGACGGCCCAGGCCCGCGCTTTCGGCGATGGGGGCAGTATACTTGCCCAGGGCGACAAGCCCGGCAGGCAGGGGCAGGGACGGGTACCGGCTCTGCAAGGCGGACAGGGCCTGCGCCGCGAGGGACGCCGCGAAAAAGGCGGCAAGCGGATAGAGTTTCCCGCCGGAAACCGGGAGGAAGGATTCCAGGTAGCCGGTAATAAGGCTGTCGCCCCCCTCGGCTGCTGCGGGCGCGGCGGCGGCCGGGGCATCAAGGCCCCTGAACACGCGGCGGATAACGTCTCTTTCCACAGCCGCGTCCCGGCGGCGGAAATGGTAGGGGCGGAGGCGCGAAACTATTGTCGGAAGCAGGGCCGAAGCGCGCGGCGTGGCGAGCACGATGAGCGCCCGCTCCGGAGGCTCCTCAAGAATCTTGAGCAGGGCGTTCCGGGCGGCGTCCTGCATGCGATCGGCGTTTTCGATGAGAAGGAATTTGCGGCGGCCAAGCGGGGCCAGGCGCATCCAGTAAGCGGCGCGGCGTATCTGGGAAACCGGGACCTGGTCCGCCACGCCGTCGGCTTCAAGCTTGAAGGCGCTTTTCCGTATGGACGCGGCGAGTTTCTCCGCCCTGGCGGCATCCTCCGCAACAGAGCCGGGGGCCCCGCCGGCGGTAATTTCGTTCAGGCCGTCTTCCAGCCCCTCGAGGAGCGGGAAAAATTTGGAGAAACGGGGATCATCCTCCCAGAGCACCGGGTTAAAGCGGAGCAGCAGTTTCCGCACGGCGCGGATAAAGAGTATCCGGGCGGGCATTTCGGCGTTTTCCCTGACAAAAATTTCCGCCGCCGCCGCGATTTCCGGAGAAAAGGGCCGGGGGCCCATTGCCAGAAGATCCGGGTGGTAGAGCAGGCGGTGCCGCGCGCAGGACGGGCAGGGGCAGTTCCACGACGCGTCCTTTTCGCAGGAAAGGGCCCGCCCCAGTTCCAGCGCGGCAGTCCCCTTGCCCGACGCGGCGGGCCCGGAGAAGAGCATTGACGGGGCAAGCCTGTCGCCGCGTATGTCGGCGGAAAGCTGGTTTACCGCCTCCTGGCTTAGTACATTTTCAAACATGGAAACCTTATGCCCATAAGGCCGCTCCAAAATTCCGGTTTTGGAACAGGCCCACCTTTCCAAGGGATTCGCGGGCGCTGCCCGCGAGGGGCAGCAGTATCCGCGCGATAACGCTCGATTCCAGAAGCGGCCACGGGTCAAAGAGCGGCTGTATGGAAATAAGCCAGACGATCAGGGTAACCAGGAGCACCCCCTCGGCAAAACCGAAGAAAAGGCCGATGAACCTGTCAACGCCGCCCAGATTTACCGCGGAAATGACATCCTGTATGATACGCTCCAGCAGCTTTATTGCGACGAACACGATTACAAACAGGGCGGCTATGGCGATAACATCGGCGAGAATTGCGCTGCCCGGAAGCCACTTTTCCATGACAAAGGCCGCGGCCTGTTTGTGAAACAGAAACGCCGCGAGAAGCCCCAGCACCAGGGAGGCCATGGACATCAGCTCGGTGATAAAACCCCTGAAAAAACAGCGGAGGGAGAGGAGGAAGATGAGGATCGCGAAGGCAATATCCAGGGCCGAAAAGCTCATGGTAACCCGCGCTCCCTGCGGCCGGGGTACGCCGCTATCGCCTCCGCGATAAGGCGCCCCGCGTCAAGGGCGGCGAATTCCCGGGCCGCGGCGGCCATTTTCATACGCGCCCCATCGTCTTCCAAAAGCCTTTCCGCTGCCGATGCCGCGTCTTCCGCTTTCACGTCGCCGGAAAGAACCAGCGCGGCGCCTTTCTTTTCCAGATACCGGGCGTTTTCGACCTGATCGCCCCGCGTCCCCGAACCGGCGAGCGGCACGAGGATCATCGGTTTCCCAAGCGAGGCGCATTCCCATATTGTCCCGGCGCCGCTCCGGCAGAGCACCAGGGCCGCCGCCGCAATGACATGAGGCAGTTCCGCGCGGATAAAGGGATAGGGCTTGTAGCGGCTGCCGGCGGGAATGTCCCAGGCCGCGCCCGGGCCGGTCTGGTGCACCACCACGAAGCGCTCTGTCAGGCGGGGAAGGCAGCCCCGTACCAGCTCGTTTATCTGCCGCGCGCCGAGGCTGGCCCCGAGGACGAGGAGCACCGGATCCGCCCCGCCTATCCCCAAAAACGCGCGGCCCAATTCCGCGCGGGCGGCGCGGAATTGGGGGCGTATGGGGTTGCCCGCGTAAACAGCCCGGCCGCGCAGGGCGGGCGGGAGAAAGCCGGCGGTTTCCCGGAACGCGGTGAAGATCTTTTCCGCAAAACGGAGGTTTATCCGGGTGGCAAGGCCCGGCGAAAAATCGCTTTCGTGGGTAAAGACGGGTATCCCGAGGGTAAAAGCCGCCGCGCAGGGGGGGACGCTTACAAAGCCGCCCTTGGAAAAGAGGAGCGCCGGCCTCGCCCGGCGAAGGATCCCGCGGGCGGCGAAAAAACCGGCCAGCACTTTGAAGATGTCCGCAAAATTCCTGGGTGAAAAATAACGCCTGAGCTTGCCCGCAGGGATGCCGTAAAATTCTATTCCGGCCTCTTTCACGATGGCGCGATCCATGCCGGTATTCGCGCCTATCCAGAAAATCCGGCAGGGGAAAAATGTACTCAAGTTAGCGATAACCGCAAGGCCCGGATAAATATGGCCGCCGGTTCCCCCGCCCGCAAAGGCGATAGTGAGCATGGGGCAATCCTAGCATTTTTCAGACGCAATTACCAGAGCCGGGCCCGCCGCGCGGAGGCAGGCCCTTTTCCCCCGGGCGGCCCGTATTCGCCGGGGGACAAACCCGGGCCCATGAGGTATACTGTAAAAAGGCAGGGCCGCGTTATGGAAGCAAAAAAAAACCAAAAATTTATTGACGCCCTGTCGGATCGTTTTAAGGACGTCTGGAAACTGCTTTCCGAAACTTCGCTTTTTTTGAGCCGCGCCAGGGAAATCGAACACTACGAAAGCCAGCTCCGCCAGTGGCGCGCGGAACTCCAGTCCTCCCGCAAAAACCCCCATGAAATACAGCGTATCCGGCTTGAAATAATTGCCCTGCGAAAGCATCTCCGCCTTTTGGGCTACGACCTGAGTCTGGGCAGCCAGTACCTTATTCTGGACGGCTTCCGTAACGACGCCGCGCTGGCGGAGGGGTTCAGGCGGGTGGTCCTTTACCTTGCAACCAACACCATTTACTACCTTGCCGGCGACGGCAACCATATCGAACTGGCGAACTACCTTGAGAGGCAGCTCGTAACGGAGCGGGCGATAACCGAACGCAACCGCATCCTGGACAAACACTACCTGTGGTACGCGCGGCAGGGACAGAATCTCTACCTTTCAGGTTCCGACACGGAAGGCAAAGACGATTACGAACGGCTTAAAGCCGAAGTCGAAGCCAATGTCTTCTTGTTTTTGCACTGCCTGAAAAAGCTCAGGTAAGCCGCGCTACCGGAAAAACCTCTCCGGCTTCCGCCGTTTGGGCAGGCAACAAACGGCCAGGGACAGGAGCAGCTGGGAAAACGCCGCGGCAAGAACCGTGGCGGCTGTCCAGGCGAACAGTTCCGGCGTTTCAAGGCGGGCCTTGGCCAGCTGCATCCCCGCGCCCAGGCTGCGCAGGGGCTGTACCAGAACTTCGGCCGCGACCACCACTTTCCAGCACAGGGAAAGCGCGCTCCTCAGGCCCGCCAACGCGTAGGGGACTATGCCCGGCAGGTAAAGGTAGCGGAGCGCGTCGGGGCCGGTAATTTGAAAGACGCGGACAAGCTCGCGGTAGGAGGAATCGAGCGACCGCGCCCCGGCGACCGCGTTGGCGGCTATTACCGGGAAGATCATAAGAAAGGCGGCAAATACCGGGGTGCGCCCCTGGCCCAGGATGAGGAACGCGATGAGGATGACCGACATGACCGGGGTCGCGGAAATTACCGTAAAGAGGGGTTTGAGGAAGAGGGCGGCGCGCCTGTCCAGGCCCGCCGCGACGCCCGCGAGGATTCCCAGGGGCGCGGCGACCGCTATTCCCAGCATGACCCGGCAGAAGCTGCCCGCCAGCGCGTCAATAAAGCGCCGGGTCCTTACAAGGGCAAGGAACTTTTCCCCCGCAAGCAGCGGGCCGGGCAGAATCAGGGGGCTGCCAAAAGCCAGGGCGGCGGCCTGCCAGAAGATGAGCAGGGCGAGGACGCCCAGAAGCGCCCAGAAAAAATCCGCTCCCCTCATTCCTGGTAATAAAAGCCGTCGTCGGGGAGCCTGCCGCCTATGGAGGCGGGGTCGTTTTCGAGAAAAACCCTGAAAAGGGATTCTATCGCGGGGCGGGCTTCCCGGGCGCTCTGGAAAACATAATTACTGCGGGGGACCGCCGCCTCCACCACGGGCGCCCTGAGCCCGAGATCGAATTTTTCCACCAGCAGCCCGGCCTCCGCGGGATGGGAAACCACCCATTCGGTGGAAAGCCTGTAATCCCGCAGAATAACGCCCAGGGCGTCTTTGTTCTCGCGGGCAAAATCGCCGTCCACCACCAGGGCCGTCATCGGGTAGTCCGGGCCGCCCCCGGCCCTGGCCCACTCTTCCTGGATGTCGCCCGCCTGCCTGAGCGCGGGGTTCCCCCGGAGCGCCATGGTTGCAAAAGGCTCGACCAGCAGGGCGACGGGCAGCCTCCCCGCGATAAGGGACTGGGCTATTTCCGGATACGCCAGGGTGAAGGCGAGCTTGAGGTCCTTGTCCGGGTCGATGCCGCGGGCCTTGAGGATATGCCGGAACACGTATTCCGGGGTAGCCCCCTGGCCGGCCGCCTCGACGGTTTTCCCCTTTAAGTCGGCGACGCCCTGTACCGAAGGGTCGCCCGAAACAAGGCTCAGCATGCCGGCCCCCACGATTGCGGCGATCTGCACGTTCCTGCCCGAGGAGGCGATTTTCGCGGCCACGTTGGGCGGGAGTATGCCGAGCTTCGCCTCGCCGGAAATGAACTTTGCGGCGATTATGTCGGCCTGGCCGACGGCCTCTATGGAAACATCGTAGCCGGGTATTACGGGCGGGTTTTCAAACAGCCTGATCATCCCCACGCCGGACGGCCCCCTGACCGCGCTGATAACCAGCGGTACCGGGGCTTCGGCCTGGGGGCGCGCCCAAAGCGGAGAGGCCAGGGCAAGGCCCAATACAAGGGCGATTTTTTTCATTATTCCGGCTCCTGTCGCTATACTCCAAGGCCGGGCGGGAAGCCGCCCGCAACGCCCCGCCGGTTTCCGGGCAGGGGGGTAGCGGAAGGCTTGCCGCCTGTACGGCGGATCTTCCGGGGGTTTTGCCGCGCAAAACCCCGCGGCCAATCCGGCAAGGCTGGAGCGCAGGGGGGCCGGACAGGGGCTGCGGCTTTTCGCGGCCGCCCGTCCGGTAACAGGCCCCCCTTCTGAATGGGCTACCTCCCCCGGTTGCTAATTACCGCCTGGGCGCCGGCAAGCCGCGCGAGGGGCACCCGGTACGGCGAGCAGGAGACGTAGTTGAGCCCGGCCCGGTAGCAGAAATCTATGGTGAGGGGGTCGCCGCCGTGTTCCCCGCAGATGCCCAGCTTCAGGCTGGGTTTTACGGAACGCCCCTGCGAGGCGGAGTACTGGATGAGGTAGCCTACCCCTTCCTCGTCGATGGACTTGAAGGGGTCGACATCGAGCACGTTCATATCCAAATAGGAAGGCAGGAAGGAAGCCACATCGTCGCGGCTAAAGGCAAAGGTCATCTGGGTAAGGTCGTTGGTCCCGAAGCTGAAGAAGTCCGCGTACCTGGCGATATGGCCGGCGCGTATGGCCGCGCGGGGGACCTCGATCATGGTGCCGATCTTGACGGGAAGCGTTACCCCGGCCTTGTCGAACACCCGCTTGAGTATGGCCTCCGCGTTGGGCCTGAGCAATTTCAGTTCCCGGGCGGTTACCACGATGGGGATCATTATCTCCGGGTCTACGGGGATTTTTTTCTTGAGGCAGTCCGCGGCGGCGAGGGCGATGGCCTCGACCTGCATGTCGTAAATTTCCGGGTACGTTACCGCGAGCCGGCAGCCCCGGTGCCCGAGCATAGGGTTGGCCTCTTTGAGTTTTTCGAGTTTCGGTTCGAGGTCTTTGGACTTTACCCCGAGGAAATCCGCAAGCTCCTTGACTTCGCCCTTTGTATGGGGGACGAATTCATGGAGGGGCGGATCCAGCAGCCTGATGGTGACCGGCCGGCCTTCCATGGCTTTGAAGATGCCGAAAAAATCTTTCTTCTGAAGCGGGAGTATCTTCTTTAGGGCGGCCTGCCTTTCCTTGAGGGTTTCGGCCACGATCATGGCCCGGAAATGGATGAGCTTCTCCTTTTCAAAGAACATGTGCTCGGTGCGGCAGAGGCCGACGCCCTGCGCGCCGAATTCAAACGCCTTTTTGGCGTCTTCGGGCTGATCGGCGTTCGTGCGCACGTCAAAGCCCCTGATGCCGTCGCGCGAAGACGCCGCGCGTATCTCGTCGCACCAGCCGAGGAAGGTGTCCATGTCCCCGGAAATTTTCGGCGTTACAAGCGGTATCGGCCCGGCGTAGACGTCGCCGGTGGATCCGTCGATGGTGAGCCAGTCGCCTTCCTTGTAGCTTTTGCCGGCGATAAGCGCCTTCTTCCCCTGGACCGAAACGCCCTTCGCGCCGGCCACGCAGGGCGTGCCCATGCCCCGGGCGACTACCGCCGCGTGGCTGGTCATGCCGCCGGTGGAGGTGAGGATGCCCTGGCTCACGGCCATGCCGCCGATGTCCTCGGGGCTGGTCTCCTTGCGGACCAGGAGGACCTTTTCCCCCCGCTCGTGCCAGGCTTCCGCGTCCTGGGCGGAGAAGACTACCCTCCCGCAGGCCGCGCCGGGGCTGGCGTTCAGCCCCCTGGTGATGGATTTCGCGGACTTGACCGCCCTGGAGTCGAGCATGGGGTGCAGAAGCTGATCGAGCAGCGCCGGGCTTACCCGCATCACCGCAGTCTCCCTGTCGATGAGGCCCTCGGCTACCATGTCCACCGCGCACTTTACCGCCGCAGCCCCGGTGCGCTTGCCGTTCCGGGTCTGGAGCAGGAAGAGCTGCCCCTGCTGGACGGTAAATTCCATGTCCTGCATGTCGCGGAAATGCTGCTCCAGGTTGTTCTTGATATCCACGAGCTGGTCGTAAATTTTCCTGTTCCGCTTTGCCAGGGTGGAGATCTTTTCCGGGGTGCGTATGCCCGCGACCACGTCCTCCCCCTGGGCGTTCATCAGGTACTCGCCGTAGAATTCGTTTTTTCCGGTAGAAGGATCCCGGCTGAAGCAGACGCCCGTGCCCGAATCTTCCCCGAAGTTGCCGAATACCATGGACTGCACATTTACCGCAGTCCCCTTGAGGTTCTTTATCTCGTTGAGCCGGCGGTACTTGATGGCGCGTTCGTTCATCCACGAGCCGAAAACCGCGTTGACGGCCCCCCAGAGCTGTTCCAGGGGATCCTGCGGGAAGTCCTTTTTGGCCGACTTCTTGACGATCTTCTTGTAATTCTCCACGAGGCTTTGCAGGTCCTTTTCGGTAAGCTCCGTGTCAAGCTCGATTTTCCGCGCCTTCTTGACGGCCGCGATGGCTTCCTCAAAATCGTCGCCGGGCACCCCCATGACCACGTCGCCGTACATCTGGATAAAACGCCGGTAGGCGTCCCAGGCGAAACGCGGGTTGCCGGTCTTTTCGGCAAGGCCCGCCACGGCCAGGTCGTTGATCCCCAGGTTGAGGATCGTGTCCATCATGCCGGGCATGGAAACCGCCGCGCCCGAGCGCACCGAAACGAGGAGCGGATCGCCCGGATCGCCGAGCTTCTTGCCCATTACCTTCTCAAGCCGGGCGAGATTGGCGAGGACCTCGTCTTCCAGCCCCTCGGGGTAGTGTTCGTTATTCTCATAATAAGCGGCGCAGACCTCCGTAGAAATGGTGAATCCCGGGGGGACCGGAATACCCAGATTGGTCATTTCAGCCAAATTAGCGCCTTTCCCGCCAAGAATATCCTTCATCCTGGCTTCTCCCTCGGCCTTTCCCTCGCCGAAGAAGTAAACATTTCTCTGTTCTGACATTTTAACCTCCATGGTGAGGTTAATTATATCAGGGCGGGGATAAAAAAGAAAGGGGTATTTGAGACTATTCCGGTCAAATACCCGTTAAAGACCTTTACAAAAAGGGGGGGTTGCGCTATGCTGGGGGAACTGCGGCTGTCGTATAACGGCTATTACCCCAGCCTTCCAAGCTGGAGACGTGGGTCCGACTCCCATCAGCCGCTGAAACGCAACTCCTTGCAGGATGTTGTATAATTCGCCAAATTATCCTAAAAATTTCCGTGTTTTACCCCCCGAACGGGGGGTGCGGAAAGGTTTTATGCTTCCCTATACTCTGCATTATATTGTTGTATAATTCGTTGAATCAGTCTAAAAATTCCCGCATTTTAACCCCCGTTTCCGGGCGGTTGGCACGGATTTTGCCCTTTCGTAAATCCGTTTTTTTCAGAATTGTTTCCGAAAAAATTTCCTCACAGATCAGGGGCCGTTTTGGCCAGGAGGTGATGTATGCGTAGGACCGGCATATTTGGGGTAACGCTGGCGGCGGCGGTTTTCCTGCTTCTCACGGGCTGCGATCTGCTGATCAACAAACCGGAGATAGACCTGGAAGAGACGATTGACGAAAAAATTGCCCGGGCCAACGCG
>JAIRRR010000048.1 GCA_031255875.1 Treponema sp. | reverse complement strand
TGAATTCGCCGCCGCCGCTTATTTCCGCCGCGTCCCGGTCAAGCCCGTAATGCACCAGGTAGGGGAGATCCGGCCCGAAGCGGTCAAGTTCCGCGGCCCAGTTGTAAACCAGCGACTTGGGGCAGAGGATAAGGCAGAGGCCGCCTTCGCCCCGCTTTTTCAGGGCGCGGAGCAGCGCTATCACCTGGATGGTTTTGCCCAGGCCCATCTCGTCCGCGAGGCAGGCGCCCATGCGGTGCTCGCCCAGGTAGTCAAGCCAGCGCACCCCGTATTCCTGGTAGGGCCGGAGCTCCCCGCCGGAAAGCGTCCAGGAACCCCGGCGCTTGGCGATGGTGTTGTAATTGGCAAAGAAGGGACGCGCCTCCTCCCAGACCCGGCCCTCGACCTGGAAAATATCGTCCTGGAGCAGCAGGGGGATATCGAAGTAGGACAGCTCGACCTCGTCCTCGCCCTTGATCCGCGACACCAGCCGCTCAAGGCGGTCCATGGTACGCTTGTCCGGGAAAGAGCGGCTCCCGTCGGCAAGGGTGATGCAGGAAGACTTCCGGTACTCGGCCATGAACCGCGCGAAAGAGTAGGTTTCCCCTTCTATTTCGACCTCCGCGTTTCCCGCGAAATAATCGATGCCCGATCCCATGCCCGCCCGGCGGTTTACGGAAAGTTTCACCCTGGGCTTCGAGAATTTGAGCCTGTACCCGGACAGCACCTCTGTTTCAAGAAGCACAAAGCGCTCCGAAAGCGCGATAATGTTTTCCCCGATAAAGGTCCGGGCAAACTCCGGCTCAATAATAAAACGGCCGTTTTCCTCGTAAAACGCCTCGCTGCCGGAACTGTTTTTGCTTTTCCTCCCCCTGGGCTGGCCGCCGCGCCGGGTAAGCAGATCCCTGAACTCGTCCTCGGGCGCTTCCGGAAAGATAACCTCCGCGATGCCGATGGTCCTGCCGGTTTCGTCCATCTCCGCGACGCTTACGATCTCCTCGTTTTCAAGAAACAGGGGGGGGAAGCCCCGGAGGAAACTTATGGGCCTTACGTGGAGGTAGCCGTACTTGTCGATCTCCAGGAAGAGCAGCCCGGGCAGCGCGAGGGCGGGCCGCACGGGCTTGACCTGCCAGCCTTCGTAGATCAGCTCGGGGCTGGAAAACCCGGAAACGATGAGCGAGATAAACGCGGGCAGTTCGGTTTTCGCCAGCCGCGCGTAGACCCGGCCGGTTTCGGCCCAGCGAAGCCCGAGATCCCCCACCGGGTAAATCCTGTCGCCGTAAACCGCGATGCCCGGGGAAACCGCGTAAAAATACGGCGCTTTCCCGTCCTCGTCCTTCTTCAGGGCCGGCTTCTGCCCCCCGGCGATTATCGTCCCCTCCTCGTCGCGCAGGACGATGGAAACCTCGGCCTCTTTTTCGGCAATGTCTTTTATAAGGAGCGCGCAGTGGAAATCCCCCTCGGCGCGGCTGTATGCGGCCCCGCCCGGGCCGCGCAGCAGCCCGGCGTCAAGGGCCTGGGCAATGATCTTTTCGCCGGGGTTGAACAGGGTGTACTCGTCTTCCCCGGTGTCAAAGTCGATGATCCGCGAGACGGCGAAGTCCCTTTTAAGGGCGATAAATTCCCGCAGCAGCTCGCGCTTTAGCCCGGTATGCCGTCTGAAATCCGGGAGCCGCCGCATGCCTTTCCCTTGCAGCCGCAAAAAAGTCCGCGCCCCTTCCCTGCCAAGTACGAAGTGGAAATCTTCCGACATGGAAAAACTATAAATGAGGAAGCCGGGTACCGCAAGGGGGGCCGGGCGGCGGGCGCACCGGGCCTAACTGTCGTTCAGCCCCCGGATCCGTTCCATCCTGCCCCGGTAGAAGGCTGCGGAGCCGCGGCGGGCGTCTATGTCCTTCTGCATTATCTGCCGCACCGCCTCGGCGAATTCCCTTACCGATTCTGCGGTAATGTCCCCGTTTTTATCCCGCCTTACATACCGGGACGGGTGGACCGCGTCAAGGACCACCAGGGTTTCCCGGGGGACGGAGCGGCCCAGGAACGACCAGGGCCTGAAAGGGCACTCTGAAAAAACCGTAACCAGGGGGATCACCGGGACGCCGAGTTCAGCGGCAACGCGGAAAGCGCCGGGCTTGAATTCCCGGATCCGCTGGTTGTAGAGGAAGCACTCGCCTTCGGGGTAGAAGTGGAGGTAGCGCCGGTGCTTGAACGCGGCGGCGCACGATTCAAGAATTTTCCGGTAGCCCGTCCTCCCCCGGGGGATGGGGACCCCGCCGGGGAGCCGGGGAAAGGTACCGAGGAAGGGAAATTCCACCGTCGCTTCCAGCAAGGTCTGGTAGATATGCCAGGGGTACGGCGCGCCGGCTATTTTTACCGGGTCAAGGAACGTGGTGTGGTTTGAAACCGTAACGGCCCGGCGGTACCGGAGGAGCTTCCACTTGTGCTTGTACCGGGTGGAATGCTGCATCAGGTTTATCGTCTGGGCGAGGGGAAAAACCGCGCCGAAGGTCAGGGCGGTGGCGATCCTGAAAGGGAGGGAGCTGTCGATTACCGGGCGTCCGTGTCTGTAGGGCATCAGGACACCACCCGGTCTTTCCAGACAAAGCCCCGGCCGGAAATGGTCCTGAACCAGGACCATGCGGCCATGTACAAGAGGTTGAAAAACAGGAGGGGCCACAGAAGCCCGTACCACCAGTTGAGCCTCTGGCCGAGGAACATGAATATCCAGGTAAGGGTGTAGAGGATGTTCACTATGATAATCTGAAACGCCCAGGGGCTTGCCCGGGCAATGCAGAAGAACAGCAGGGGAAAGGGGAAAAACAGAAAGAAGAATACCGCCAGGGCGACGAACAAAAGCAGGATGGAACTTTTCCCGAAAAAATCGAAAATGTTTTTTCCTATCCCCTCCACCGCAGCGTGGTAGCCTTTGTACATGCGGCACTTTACGTATTCCGAAACGTTCAGGAACCTGGTCTGGTAGCCGTGCCGCTTGACGCAGCGGGCCATATAAATGTCTTCGCTGGTTTTTTTCTTGAAGGATTCGCAGCCGCCTATGTCCTTGAACACGCTGTGCCTGATCGCGATATACTGGCCCACGGCGGAGGAAAAAAAGCTGAGTTTGGTAAAGCGGTTGACAAAGAGGGGGATGACAAAGCCGGTAAGGAAAAACATCAGGGGCACGGTAGCCGCCTCCCCGAAACTGAGGAAGATCTGCCCCACATAGCCGGAAACCATATCGGCTTTTAAGCCCGTAATATTGGTCACCGCCCAGGAAATGCTGGTCGGGTTGTGGAGGGTGTCCGCGTCGGTAAAAAGGAGTATCTCCCCTTTCGCGTGCCGGGACAACTGGTGCAGGGCAAAGGGCTTGCCGAACCAGTCGCCGGGAAGGGGCTCCCCGTTGAACACCCGGACCCGGCTGTCCGCTGCCGCGATCCGGTTCAGGATATTCAGGGTGTCGTCCGTGGAATTGTCGTTAATCACCAGAATTTCGTAGTTCTTGTAAAGCTGGTTCCGCAGGGAATCCAGGCAGCGGTCAATGTTTTTCTCCTCGGTCCGGGCGGGTATCCGGACCGAAACCAGGGGGCCGTCGAAAATTTCGGGGGCCAGGGTAAAGCGCCACATCTCATAATGGTTTGCCAGGGACAGAACAAAAAAATACAATGTGGCGATAATCAAAGCATGATGATAAATGTAAGTTAAAAAATCCGCGACGCTGTCTAACATGTTTTCTGCTGGTTCAGGATTTTTCCAACAAGCCCCTTACGTATTTATTGGTGGGATACACTTCCAGGGATCTCAGAAACCAGGGCTTTGCCTCCGCGTATTTTTTC
>JAIRRR010000310.1 GCA_031255875.1 Treponema sp. | reverse complement strand
GACGGTATTATCATGCTATGAAAAAGGCATACATTTTTGATCTTGACGGCACGCTGGCAAACAGCATCTATGACATCGGGGACAGCGTCAACTACCTGCTGGCGCAGCGCGGCCTGCCCCTCCACACTTACGAAGAATACCTGGGCTATATGGGCATGGGCATAGGCGTCACCCTGAGCAGGGCAATGCCCGGCTATGACGAGCTGGGCGAAGAAGAACAGGCCGCCCTGCGCAGGGCGTACACGGTCCACAACGAGGCGCACTGCCTGGACAAAACCAGGCCGTATGAAGGCATGACCGAAACCCTGGAGGCCCTTTCCGGCAGGGGGGCGGCGCTGGGCATCTACACCAATAAGCCCGAGGTACTGGGCAAAAAAATAGCCGCAGAGCTTTTCCGGGGAATCGATTTTCGGTTCGTCCTGGGCGGGGTGGAGGGCAAGACCATGAAGCCGGACCCCGGCCGGGTCCTCGCGGAGCTGGAAAGGCTCGGCATAGCCCCCGGGGACGCCGTCTTTGTGGGGGACGGCGGCGTTGACATCGCGACCGGCAAGAACGGGGGCATGACGGCCTGCGGCGTGCTGTGGGGCTTTAAGGGCAGGGAAGAACTTGAAGGCGCCGACCTGATCATCGCCCGGCCTTCCGAGCTTCTAGCTATCGCGTAAGGGCCTAAGCTCAGGCAAGCCCCTTGAGTTTCCGTACCGCTTCCCGGTCGTCCCGGGCGTTGAAAAACGCGCTGCCCGCCACAATGACGTCCGCGCCCTTTTCTATTACCAGCCGGGCATTGTCCGCCGTAACGCCGCCGTCAACGGAAAGAAGGTAACGGCAGCCCCTTTCTTCCCGCAGGGCCTTGAGTTTTGAAACCTTGTCCAGGCACGGGGCGATCATTTTCTGCCCGCCGAATCCGGGATTCACCAAAAGGACGAGCACGAGGTCCAGATCGGGCAGCAGTTCTTCGAGAACGCCCACGGGCGTCCCCGGCACTATGCAGACCCCGGCCTTCATGCCGGCGCTTTTTATGCTCTGGATAATGCGGTGGGAATGTACCGCCGCCTCCGCGTGAAAGGTAAAATAATCGGCCCCGGCCTCCGCAAAACTTTCGATATATTCCTGCGGATTGTCCACCATAAGGTGGCAGTCCATAACAAGCTTTGTCAGGGGGCGCAGATCGGCGACTGTCTTGGGGCCGAAGCTCAAATTCCTGGCGAAGTGGCCGTCCATGACATCCACATGTATCCATTCCGCCCCGGACTCGTCCACGCGCCTTACCGCGCCGGCGAGATTCCCGAAGTCGGCGGAAAGTATCGAGGGGGCCGCAAAAATTATCCTGTTGTCCATGTTAATCCTCCGTGAGCCGGTGCCGCTATGAAATGGTTTTCCGCAACTCGTCGGGCATGGGCGGTTTGCCCTGGCCGTAATACTTAAAGGTATCCGCGGCCTGCTGCCACTGCTCCGGTTTAAGGCAGGCCATGGCGCCGCCCATGCTCCGGGCATAAACGTAGGTTTTCGCGGCTTCTTCCAGGTAAACGCAGGAGTAGAGGGCCTCCTTCAAACTCGTGCCTATGGCGATAACCCCGTGGCTCTTGAGTATTACCGCCAGCGTATTCCCCGCGTTGTTTACCGTCTGGATGCCCATATCGACGCTTGCGGCGGACGAGAAAGGGCACACCTTGACCGGGCCCTTGGTCGCGTTGGGAAGCGTGGTTACGACGCAGGGCAGCTCGTCCGCCACAAGGCCGACCGCGGTGGCAAAAGGCTGGTGGGTGTGGATAACCGCGTTGATGTGCGGCATATTTTTAAAAATGTAAAGCAGCGCCACCGTATCGACCGAGGGCGCCCTTTCGCCTTCGATTACCCTGCCTTCAATATCCATTACCAGTACGTCAGAAGGGACCATGTCCTCGTAGATCATTCCAGACGGGGTAACCAGTATCTCGCCGGAAGGGAGCCTTAAACTGACATTCCCGCCGGAAAGGGCAATCAGCCCGTACCTGTCGAGCTTGGTGCCCGCGATCCTTACCTCTTCCCGCTCTTTCTCGTACAGCATCGCTTTTCCTCCAAAATTTTACGCCCTCGGCGCGGTTATTTCCTAAAACGGTTAAATATTTCCAGATTCACCTCTTTAAGGGCGCCCTGGAGTTTCAGGTAAATATTTTCGTAATAATCAGAATACTGTTCGTGTTTTTTCATGTCCGGCTCGAAAACAGCGCCGCTCCGGTATACCGCCCTGATGGCGTCCTCCTCGTCCCGGTACAGGCCGGCCCCTATTCCCGCAAGCATCGCGGCGCCCAGCGGGGTCGCTTCGTAAAGTTCCGGAATTTCCACGGGGAGCCCCAGTATGTCGGCCTTGGCCTGCATCCAGAAGCGGTTCTTGATGGCCCCGCCGGTGGCCTTCATCCCCTTGACTGTTTCCGCAGAATCGGCGCACATGGCTTCGAGCATTTCCCGGGTTTTGTAGGTAAGCCCCTCCACGGTCGCCCTGATAATATCGCCCCGGGTTACGTCGTTGCTCATCCCGGAGTAAGAGCCCAGAGAGGCGGGCTCAACCCTGGGCGCGGTGGAGCCTGAAAAATGGGGCAAAAAAGTACAGCCTCGGGACCCGGGGCTCGATTTTTCCGCCTCGGCCATAAGGCTTTCCCAGACATTGCCGTCGCCGGGCTTGCCGTAATTGTCTTTAAGCCATTCCATCATATCCCCGGAAATCGCGGAAGAAATGCCGCACCATACGTTGCGGGCAACATGGCTTTCAATGTAGTAATAATTATCGGTATAAGCGGTATCCACCCTGGTCATACCCTTGACGAGCATTTCCCAGGTGCCGTTAACATCCATAAGATCGCTGCCGGACCTTATGCTCGCGGCCAGGGCCGCGCAGATATAATCGTGCCCGCCCAGTACCACCAGTTCGTCGCCGGACAGGCCCGTTTCGGCGCACACTGAAGGCAGCACCTTGCCCAGCACGGTGCCGCTCTGCGTCGGCCTGGGGAATATATGGCCCGGAAGATTCAGGCGTGAAATTATCTTTTCCGACCAGGTATGGGTCTGCTGCACCATGGCGGAAAAGGTGGAGGCCATGGAAAAATCGGTAAGCTTCTCCCCGGAAAGCTTGTAATTCACGTAGTCTTCGATTAAGAGCCACTTGTCGGCTTTCTCAAGGATATCCGGCTTATTCTGCTGCATCCACATGATGCGGTAGATGCTGTTTATCACCATGGGCCGCACGCCGGTTTCGGTGAACATCTCCTCGTCGGTAATTATTTTTTTGGTCTGCTCAAACTGGGGTATGGTCCTGGGGCAGTGCCAGGAAATAAGGGGGAACAGTTCCCTGCCGTCCTTGTCCAGGGGGAGGCCGTCCATGCCGAAACCGGTTACCGCCATGGCCCGCAATTTCCCCCCGGGGGGAATGTCTTTTACAGACCGGGAGATTACCGTCCTGACGCTGGCCCATACATCCTCGTGTTTCCACACGCGCCAGGAAGGATGGGCGGGGTCGTCGTTGCTTGTGTCAAGTTTGCATGACGCGCTCGCGACAGGCTTGCCGGATATGTCGTAGATTACCGCCTTTACACTGGTCGAGCCGAGGTCTATCCCCATTAACAGGTCCATAAATCCCCCCTTAATATTTGCCGTATTCGTCTATTACTTCCAGCATAGTCTTGTAATTCTCGGGCCTGACGGAGCTGTGTATGGAATTGCTGGAAGAACACACGTAGCCGGTAGTGCCTTTCGCTATATCAAGGCAGCGCCTTGTCTCCGCCGCCGTCTCGTCCACGGAACCGAAAACCAGGGTGGTCGCGCAGTTTACATTGCCCTTGATGGCGATACGGGACCCGTAGGTATCCTTGATATGCTTAAGGTCCATCCCCGCTATCGGGTCTATAGGATCGAGCAGATCGATGCCCGCGTCAAGAAAATAATCAAGAAGGGGCATAATATAGCCGTCGGTATGTTTGAGCAGGAAGAATCCCAGATCCTTGTAAGCGCCGATGATCCGCTTTAACTCCGGGTAAAAGATCTCCTCGAAAATGGCAGGGGCGACCATGGGGCTCCTGCTGTCCGCCACATCGTCTCCGGTATAGATAAACTTGCAGCCCGTCTTCGCGGCCTCCCGGGCCAGGAGTATCTGCGCGTCCACCGTCATCTTTACCAGGGCTTTGATAAACTCGGGCTCGTCCATGATATTCGCGAGAAAATCCTCAAAGGCCATGAGGCGGGAAGGGATGGACCAGATATCGTTCATGTGGAGTATTACCGCCTTTTCCCCGCCGTATTTTTCCAGCAGCCCTTCCAGGCTCTTGAAGCGGCCCTTTTTATAAGGGTCCGGCGGCGTATACGCTTCGAGCTCCTCCATATTGTGGATGGGCCCGTCAATCGGAAAAGAATGGGATTCTTTGGTGTACTTTTTAATCATCCCCCACTCGTCCCTGAAAGAGCCGTCCCCAAGGTCTTCCGTGAAATAGTCGATGTCCACGCAAACGGCGTCGGTAAAAGCCGCGCTGAATTCTTCAAAACTGTGCCCGCCGGGCATCAGGGCGTCTATCACAACCCTGTCGATGAGCCATTCAAAATGGGGGACCTTGTCCAGCGGCTCCCTTTTAAGCGCCGCAGTTACCCGTTCAAGCGAATTCATACTTACCTCCAAAGCATAGTCCCGCCCCTGCGGGACAGCCCGCAGGGCCTGCCCGGCGGCCGAAGTTCCCGGGCCGCGCTACTTGAAAAAATAATCCGGCCGCCCCGCGACCGGGCTGCGGGCCGCGAAGATGCCGCCCGCGCCGCGCCTGTCCCTGAGCTGTTCCGGGGTATAGCCATAGCGGGCGGTGGTAACATAAAAATCCTTCATGTCGCCGCCGCCAAAACCGCAGGCGCAAACCTGTTCCACCGGGAAGGGTATGTCTTCTTTCCAGGAAAGGTTCTTGTCCCAAACGCTGATCTTCCCGGTCCAGTGGCAGATATACAGATTGCCTTCGACGTCAAGGCACATGCCGTCCGGGGTCCCCTGTTTCCCGTTGAAATCGAGCGCCGTCCGGCAAACACCCACCGCCCCCCGGCCGGGATCGTAATCCCATTCGAGAAGCCTCATGTTATAGGTGTCCGCGACCCACATTTTGGTATTGCCGTTGTTCCACACCATGCAGTTAAACTGATTTATGCCGTCCAGAAGTTTTTTTACTGTTCCGTCCCGCTCTATCTGGTAAAACGCGCCGGTCTGATCCGGGCTATAATCCGGGGTGGCATAGGTATTGGCCACGCTGCTGGTGTAAATCCTGCCCTCCGAATCGATGCGAGTGTCGTTGTACCGGTTCTTTGCGTTCCCCGGCTCGGGACAGGCTATAAGCGACAAGGCCCCGGTCGCCTTGTCCAGCCGGTACATCCCGTCCGCCAGGGCCGCGAAAAGCTCGCCGGGATTCTCCGAGGGAACCGCAGAGCCGATAAGTTTGCCGGCGGACCATTTGCGTTCCGCCCCGGAAGCGGGGTTGTACTCAAAGATCTCCCCTTCGAACATATCCGTCCAGTAAAGGCAGTTATTCCGCTTGTCCCAAATAGGGGTTTCCGCCAAACAGACATTGGCATCGTGAACCAGTTCGAATTTCATGCTCTATCCTTACCGGGGGCAGCTTCCCGGAAACCGAAACCAGGAAGATAGTACTGCGGATTTTAACGTTTGTCAAGTATTTTTCTATTTTTTGTCATTTCTAAAAAAAATTTCTTGACAGCCCAAAGAAACCAGGTTTAACATTAGTCACCGGTGCCTTATATGCTTTGCAGCCGGCGGGCCAGCCAGTTTTAACCGGAAAGGAGGTGAGCAGGGGACCGGCTTCCGGGCCGGAATCAGCCGGGGTATGCGGCCGGGCCCGCGCGGGCCTTCGGTTCATCCCGGATTTGTACCACTTTTATTCTCAATCAAAATGGAGAGGACTATGTCAGCTATTTACCAACATGTCGGGATTCCAGTCACCAACAAAAAAGAAGGGATGACGGTGTACTGGGAAAATTTAAAGTGCTGGTCGAACAAGAGCGTCGACGAGTATGACTACAAAATCGAATACCTGAAATTCGAAGAGGGCAGCCCCATCCCGGAGATCCTGCACAAGCTTCCCCATGTCGCCTACCTGGTCGACGATATGGAAAAGTACCTGAAAGACGCGGATCAGGTAATCTTCGAACCCATGGAAATCGCGCCCAATTTCAGAATCGCCTTTATCATCAAGGACGGCACGATTTTTGAACTGGACGAAAACACGGCCCCCAAGTAAAGAGCCCCTGCTTTAAGGAGATTTTATGCCTAATATGATGAAAGCGGCCCTTTTGATGGGGCCGGGAAAGATTGAAATGGGCGAGCTGCCCGTACCCGAGTACGGCGACGACGACGTCCTGGTAAGGGTCAAGCATGTAGGCGTCTGCGGCGCCGACCTTGAATTTTTCAAGAGCGGCCGAATCGGGGCCTGGGTGCTGGATTTCCCCCATGTGCTGGGCCATGAGCCCGCGGGCATCGTGGAAGCCGTGGGCAAGAACGTGACCCACCTTAAGCCCGGCGATATGGTGGCGGTGGAGCCGGGGAAGGCCTGCTTTAAATGCCCGACCTGCCTGTCCGGCGCTTACAATATGTGCCCCGAGATGATCTTTATGTCCGTACCGGGCTGCAAAGGCGCGTTTAAGGAATTCCTGTCCTGGCCCGGAAAACTGGTTTTCAAGGCAGCCCCCGGCACCGACACAGCCGACGCCTGCCTTGCCGAACCCCTGGCGGTCGGCATCCACTCGGTCTCGCAGAGCGGAATTAAATTCGGCCAAAGCGCGGCGATCCTGGGCGGCGGCTGCATAGGCCTCTGCGTGGCCCAGGTACTGAAGGCCCAGGGGATCACCGACATCTACCTTACGGATCACCACAAGGTCCGCCTGGAAAAGGCAAAGTCGCTGGGGGTTACCCACATCTTCAACGACCACGAGGAAGACGTGGTGGCCCGGATAAAGGAACTGTCCGGCGGGGGGGTTGACCGGGTTTTTGAATGTACCGGATCGCAAAAAGCGGTTACCCAAAGCGTCGAGCTTGTGGGCAGCAGCGGCGTAATTGTCCTTATCGGAATGTTCGGCGAGCCGACCCAGGCGGTAGACTTAAACGGCCTGCTGATGAAAGA
>JAIRRR010000276.1 GCA_031255875.1 Treponema sp. | reverse complement strand
ACAGAAACACTGCCGCGCTCTTTCATAAGGGAGAGCATGGTGCGGACAAAATTATTCCCGTGCTTGCCGTAAAGCCAGGCGGTACGCAGTATCCAGGAAGCGGGGTTGTTCGCCATAACCGCTTCCTCCCCCTCCCTCTTGGTAAGGCCGTATACCCCTATGGGGTTAGTCGCGTCGTCCTCCCGGTAGGGGCGCGGCCCGGCGCCGCCTTCGCGGATTCCCGTGCCGTCGAAAACATAGTCGGTGCTGATCTGGATAAGTTTCGCGCCGGCTTTCCTTGCCGTCATGGCGATATTGGCCGGGCCTTCGGCGTTGAGGCGGCGGCAGAAATCCCCGTCGTCTTCGGCCTTGTCCACGGCGGTGTAGGCGGCGCAGTTTACGATGACGGCGATTGCCTGTTCCGCCGCGAACGCCTCCAGGGCGGCAAGGTCGGTGATGTCAAGCTCGCGGTCGGTGCCGGTAAAGGCAAAGCCCTGCGCCCGGAAATACCGGGAAAGCTCGGCGCCGAGCATGCCCCTGTCGCCGATAAGCCAGATTTTCCCCCCGCCGTTCATACGCGGAACCCCGCGCCGCCGAGCAGGGGCAGCTTCCGGTCCTTGTCCGAAAGTAGGTATTCCAACCCTAGATCCGGCCAGCGGATGCCGACAGACGGATCGTTCCAGATAATGCCGCCCTCGTCCCCGGGATAGTAAAAGTCGGTGCACTTGTAGGCAAACACCGCAGTGCCGCTCAATACCAGAAAGCCGTGGGCAAAGCCTTCGGGGATGTAAAACTGATTCTGTTTTTCACCGCTCAGGACCGTGCCGTGCCATTTGCCGAAAGTGGGGGAGCCGGAGCGGATATCCACGGCCGCGTCGAAAACTTCCCCTTCGATGACCCGCACCAGTTTTCCCTGGGGGTGGTCCTTCTGGAAATGGAGGCCCCGGAGGACGCCCCGCGAGGAGCGGGACTGGTTGTCCTGCACGAATTTTACGCCGATCCCGGCTTCCCTGAAGTCCCGCTCGCTGTAGGCTTCGAAAAAATAGCCCCGGTCGTCGCCGAACACCCTGGGGCTTATCTCGAAAAGGCCCTCTATGGGGCAGGGGTTAAAGGTAAAAGGCATAGCGCCGTCCCGTTAGGCGGGCGTTTCCCCGCCGGCGATGTACCGGAGGTAGTCGCCGTATTCAGTTTTATAGCCTGCCGCAAGCCCAAGCAGGGATTCGCGGCTTATCCAGCCGTTGGCGTAGGCAATTTCTTCGATGCAGGAAACGTACATCCCCTGCCGTTTCTGGATAGTCTCGATAAAATTCGCGGCCTCAAGAAGGCCGTCGTAGGTGCCGGTATCAAGCCAGGCCATGCCGCGGCCCAGCACCTCTACCCCGAGGCGGCCGCGCGCCAGGTATTCGTTGTTTACCGCGGTTATCTCGATCTCGCCCCGGGCCGAGGGCCGCACATTTTTGGCGATTTCCGTTACCTCGCTGTCGTAGAAGTAGAGGCCCGGCACAGCGTAATGCGATTTCGGCGCGGCGGGCTTTTCTTCTATGGAGAGGGCCTTGCCCTGCCCGTCGAATTCCACCACGCCGTAAGCGCCGGGATCTTTTACGTAATAGCCGAAGATGGCCCCGCCGCCTTCCCGCGCGACCCGCTCCGCCGCGTTTTTCAGCGTCGCGCTGAAGCCCCGTCCGTAAAAGACGTTGTCGCCCAGCACCAGGGCGCAACTGTCGCCGCCGATAAATGTTTCGCCGACGATAAAGGCGTCGGCAAGGCCCCGGGGGTTTTCCTGGGCCCGGTAGTCAAAGCCCATGCCCAGCCAGTTTCCGCTGCCGAAAAGTTCCCGGAACAGGGGCAGATCCCGGGGCGTGGAAATTACGAGGACTTCCCGGATGCCCGCCAGCATCAGCACCGACAGGGGGTAATAGATCATGGGTTTGTCGTAAAGGGGGAGGATCTGCTTGCTCACCGCCCTGGTAATGGGGTAAAGCCGCGTTCCGGCGCCCCCGGCAAGAATAATGCCCTTCATGCTTCTCCTCCTCTCCGGTTTGCCGCCCCTGTTCCGGGCCCGGAACGGCCCGGGCCCCGCGCCGGCCGATCGCGCGGAACAGGAAGAGGATCGCCAGGCCGCCCAAAGCCGCCCCGGCGCTGTCGGCTATCCAGTCCCAGATATTGCAATCCCGCCCGGGGACAAAGTACTGGTGTATCTCGTCGATTATCCCGTATGCCGAGGCGATTGAGGCGCTGGCGATACACGGCGCCCACAGCCGTTTTCGCGGCCGGCCGGGAAAAAACCACAGGCCAAGCGACGCGGCAAGGACAAAATAGGCGATAAAATGCTGGACCTTGTCGTTCCCAAAAATACCCATGGGTTTTGGGAAGGCGCTCAGGGAAGAAAGGAGCCAGATTCCGGCCATAACCAGGAGGGCGGGAAGCCTTTTTAAAACCGCGTTCCGCGTAAAAAAGGAAACCGGCCCGAATTGCGATTGATTTGCTCCGATATTCATGGAATAGATGTCCTGCGAACCGGGAATCCCGCCGCAGGGCAGCGGCTGCCGGGACAGCTATCCTATCAACACCGAAGCGGCGGCCGTAGCCGCAGCCAAAACCCTTCCTTAAGGAAATCCGGCCGCCGCCGTAACAGGCTTGCCGAATTTACGCCCCCATTAGGGGAAGCGCGTGTCTATCCCCCACTATAGCATACTTTATTATGAATGGCAAGTGGAAACCCGGAAGTTGTTCAAAAAATGAACAACTTTTTTACGAATTTTCGCGCCTGGCGCCTCCGGCGCTTTCCCGGCCTGCGTGAGCGGCGAAAGCCCCGCGCAAGGGATAGAAGCGGAAATCCTTTTGGCGCAGCCAAAAGATTGGAGCGGATAGCCCGGTCCGGCCGCGTAACGGCACGCAGGGCGGCGCGCAGGGCGGACGGATGCGCCCGAATTCTTCTGAATTTCGCAAAAAAGCGGTTATAAACGCGGGATTTCCGGCATATCTCCTGCCGGCACCTGTTGCCTGCCCGGCTTGCGCCAAGAGGGGAAACAGGCTAAGGTGAAGCATGGGTATAATAGAAGCGATTATTCTGGGGGCGATTCAGGGGATCACGGAATTTTTGCCGGTGAGCAGTTCGGGGCATCTGGTGCTTTTGCAGAGGATTTTCGGGATTTCCGAGCCGGTGCTGCTTTTCGATACGATGGTCCACGTGGGGACCCTGGCGGCTGTTTTTGTGGTTTTGTGGCAGGATATTCTGGCTATACTCCGGCGGATTTTGCAGCCGATGACGGCTTTTCTTGTTCTGGCGACGATTCCGACGGTTATTGCCGCCCTGGCGCTGAAGGATCATATCGAAGCGGCCTTTAGTTCGGGCGCTTTCCTGGGCTTTGCCTT
>JAIRRR010000248.1 GCA_031255875.1 Treponema sp. | reverse complement strand
TCCGCCCGCTTCTCTTCTTTGGAGCGCACGGTAAACCTGATAAGCCGCGAGTAGGGGGGGAAGAGGAGCGCCCGGCGCGTCCTGAGTTCGGCCTCGTAAAAGGCCTCTACGTCTACGGCGCAGGCCCTGGCGATTGCCGGGTCTCCGGGGCGCAGTGTCTGCACTATTACCTTGCCGTCCGGAAAATAGCGCCCCGCGCGGCCCGCTACCTGCACGATAAGGGAAAAGGTCCGCTCCGCAGCCCGGAAATCCGGAAGCTGGAGCCCGGTATCGGCAAGGATGACCCCGACAAGGCGCACGCCCGGGAAATTCAAGCCCTTGGCAACCATCTGGGTACCCAGCAGTATGTCTATTTTTCCCGAGCGGAATTCGGCGAGCGTTCTTTCAAGGTCGCCTTTTTTGGCAAGCGCGTCGGTGTCCGCCCGCCTGATCGACAGCCCGGCAAAGACGCGCCGCACTTCTTCCTCTATCATTTCGGTACCGATGCCGGTAAAACCCGCCTCCAGCGAGCCGCACTGGGGGCAGGACGCGGGCGGGGCGACCGAATAGCCGCAGTAGTGGCATAAGGCCCGGCCTTTGCTCTTGTGGTAAGTTAGCGATACGGAGCAGTGTTTGCATTTGAGTTCGTAGCCGCAGTTTTTGCAATGGTAGAAGTAGGCGAACCCCCGGCGGTTGAGAAACAGGATGGTCTGCCTTCCCATGACGGCGGTTCTGCGTATCTCTTCTTTTAACTCGTCCGTCAGACAGCCCTCGGCGTGTTCCAGGCTCACCGCCCTCACCTCGGGCGGGCTGCCCCCTGAAAGGCGGCGGGAAAGGTCCAGCCGGGTGATGCCGCCGTCCGCGATGAGCTTCCACGCTTCGGCGGAGGGGGTGGCGGACCCCATTACGAGGACCGCGCCCGAAACGGCGCAGCGGCGCATGGCCACCTGCCGGGCATGGTAACGCGGCGTATTGCCGGATTTGTAGGAGCCGTCCTGCTCCTCGTCAATTATGATGAGGGCGAGATCCCGCACCGGCGCAAAGACGGCGCTTCTGGGGCCTATCACGATCCGCGCCTCCCCGCGCCGTATCCGGTTCCACTCGGCAAGCCGCGCGCTCCCGGTCATCCCCGAATGGATGGCCGCAGCCAGGAGCCCGAAGCGTGTTTTGATGGTTTCCGCGGCCTGGTGGGTAAGGGAAATTTCCGGCACCAGGTAGATGACCGACTTCCCCGCCCTGAGCATAAATTCCGCCGCCTGTAGGAATACTTCCGTCTTTCCGGAACCTGTAATGCCGTAAAGGTAGAACAGGCGCCTTCCGTTCGCATTTTTCCCGCTTTCATCCGGGCGCGGAGGGGCCGTGATCGTGCCGAGCGCGCGGCGCTGCTCTTCGGAAAGGACCAGCCCGCCTGCGGCTATTTCGCCGGAATCGCCCGTTATGGCCGGGGGCATGCCGGAACGCCGGCCCGAGGGGATCATCGCGGCCAGGGCCTCGCCCGCGCCGCAGAGGTAGTAACCGGCGATCCATTCCGCCAGGGCGATATTATCGCTGCCGAATACGGGCTCCTTGTCAACAACGCGGCGCACGGTTTTGATCGCCGCTTCGCCGATGCCTTCGGGCGGCGTTTCGCGTTCCGCTACAACATAGCCAAGGCTTTCGCGCCTCCCGAAGGGGACCATGACCCGCTTTCCCACGGCGGCTTCGCCCTTCTCGTCCTTGCGGTAGCTGAAGGTTTCTTTGAGCGGCAGATCGAAAACAACGTCAAGGAAGGGCATGCCGGGCACGGAATACTCGCTATTGCCCTGCGGTTTCCCGCGCGTAATCAGCGTCCAGTTCGGCCAGTTTCGCCCTCAGCGCCTTAAGGTCTTCCCAGGCCGGGCGTTTGTAGCCCTCGTCCCTGAGCAGGGCGCTTGGATGGTATGTCGGCAGGAGCGGTATAGCGCCGTCCGGATTGTCCGGGGCAAAGCCGTCCAGGTCGCCTTCGGCCCGGTACGGCGCGAACCGGCCCCGCAGCTTTCCGATGCCCGTACTGGTGCGGAGCATGGTTTGCGCGGAGATGCGGCCGGCGCAGAGTATGGCTTTCGGTTTGAGCAATTCTATCTGCCGCCTGAGAAAACGGCCGCAGAAGACAATCTCGTCCGGCATGGGATCCCGGTTTCCGGGCGGCCGGCACTTGACAACATTGGCAATGAAACAGTTTTTTTGCCGGGAAAGGCCGATGCTGGCGAGCATCCTGTCGAGGAGCTGCCCGGCTTTTCCCACAAAAGGCCGCCCGCTGGCGTCTTCGTCAGCGCCCGGGGCCTCGCCGACCACCAGCGCGAGGGGGGAAGCCGCCCCTTCGCCGGGCACGCCCCGGGTGCGTGTTTCGCAGAGCCGGCACATATCGCAACGGCGTACTTCCTCCGCCACTTTTTCCAAGGTATCGGCGTTGTCATCCGGGGGTGCCGGCGTCCGGCTGTCCCCGTTTTCCCCTGTCCCGGCGTCCGGTCCGGTTCGTACTTGCCCGTCCGCCTTGCGCCGGGTTTCCGGGCCGCCTTCCCCCGTGAGCGCGGCAGTTCCCGCAGGGGACAAAGGCGCCGCGCTGTCTTCAAAAACAACGCGGGCACGGGGCCGCCGGTACCCGTCAAGCAGGTAATCGCTGGCTAAATCAAGAAAGAGGGCGGCCCTGCTTTTTTCGTCGGCGGTCATGGTACCCCCATTCAAGCGCATAAAGCGGACTAATTCAAGGCCCCGGCAGGGCGCGGCACAGGCGGATTTACAGGGCGATGCCCTGCTTTCCCAGGGTGCGGGCTTTGCCGGCGAGCAGGGCGGCTTTCCCGTTGCCGGGCGCGGGAAAGCTGTTCCAGGCCGGGTCAAGGCAGTTTCCGGGTACGAAAGTCCTGAAGTACCAGGGGCTATTGTCTGCCAGCGGGGCAAGGGCGGACAGATCTTCGGCTTCAAGGCAAGCGCCGGGCAGGGCGAGGGTGCGGTATTCGTGGGCTATGCCGGATTCGCGGACAAGGAGGGCGCTCCGTTCCAGCGCCGCGCCGGGATCGAAGCCTCCCCCGCGCGGCAAAAGGCCGGCATAGCGTCCGGGCGGCAGTTTCAGGTCCAGGGCAATATAGTCGGGCCGGGTTTCGGCCCGGGAAAACAGCTTTTCAAGGGCAGGGGGGTTCATGCCGTTGGTGTCCAGCTTCACCGGCAGCCCCATGGCCCTGATTGTTTCAACAAGGGAGGGGAGTTCCGCGAAACCCGTGGGTTCTCCGCCGCTTAGAACAACGCCGCCCAAGACAGGGCGCCGCCTTTCAAGGTGAAGCAGGGCATCTTCCAGCGGAACGGAAGCGCCGGCCGCGCCAAGGACAAGCTCTCTGTTCTGGCACCAGGGGCAGCGGAGGCTGCAGGACAGGAAAAAAATCGCGGAAGCCACCCTGCCGGGGTAATCGACCAGGGTGGTTTTTCTGAGAACAACTCTGCTGGCGCGGCCCGCCCTGGCAGTCTGTCGCGCTTCGCGCAGCAAGCCCCTAGACAGCGACCAGCCTGCCGATACTTCCGGCATCCAGGGCCCTGCCCAGCTCCCTCCCGTCACGGGCAAGGAGTATCGCGGTGGGGGTGGAAAAAACCTGGCGCTTAACCGCTTCCGCCCTGCCGTCTTCGGTGTCGGCGTTTACCAGGTCCACCGGGATACCTAGTTTTCCCGCCGCAGCTTTCGCGCCCGGGCAGGCAGGGCAGGCGGGGCGCACAAAGAGGAGGAGCCTTTCCTCGCGGCCCTTCCCACCGGGAAAGCGGGGGGCGGCGGATTCCGGCTCGGCGGCGGGAGCGGGCGCGTGTTTTCCGGGCGCTGCCCGGCCGGCCCGCGCGGGGGGATTTTCCGGGGCGCGGAACAGTTTCCGCTCGCCGTATTCTTCCCTTTTCCCCCTGTTCCAGTTCCGCACCGAGCGGTAATACCCGACGATGCGGCTGTAAACTTCTGCGGGCGTCCCCTCTGCATGGGAAAGGGCCTCTCCGGCCGCGGCTAAATCTCTGTCGATGTCTTCAAGGCTTCTCATGTAACGCTCCATTTTACAATATGATCCCGGCATAGGCCGGCAGTATCACCCCGCCCCTGCCAGAACGGCTTCCCGTTCCTTTTGAAGCGCGGCTATGCGCCCCCTGATTTCCCTTTCCTTTTCTTCCCTGCACCTGGGGCAGTGGAAGTGCTCGCCCTTAAGGTAGCCGTGAACCGGGCACACCGAAAAAGTGGGGGAAACCGTATAGTAGGGGATGCGGTAATTACAGGCGATTGCTTTAACCAGATCCCGGCAGGCCCGCCAGTCCTCTATCGCTTCCCCAAGAAAACAGTGGAACACCGTGCCGCCGGTATAGGCGGCC
>JAIRRR010000151.1 GCA_031255875.1 Treponema sp. | reverse complement strand
TCGTAAAGCCTGAAGCATTCGGCGGCGTTCAGGGTTGCCATCTGTATCGCCGTTATGGGATCAAGCCCCGCCTCAACGCAGATTCTCAGGTGCCTGTTCAGATGGCCTTCGGCAAAAATGGTTTTGGGCTGCAGATCGTCGGAACAGAGAACGCAGCGGCGGCTGTTCCGGGCGGTAACGCCCTGGACCAGGTTTTCCAGATCGCGGCAGGCGGAACCCTGGCGGAGCAGCACGTACATGCCCCGCGATATTTTTTCGCGCATTTCTTCCAGCGTCGAACATTCGTGATCCGTGCGTATTGAGGCGGCGGCATAGGCGTTAAGTACCTTGCCGAACAGGGCCGGGCTGTGGCCGTCGATAATTTTCCCCCGCCGCCTGGCCAGGAGCAGTTTATCCAGCGCTTCTCTATCGGCGGAGACAACGCCGGCGTAATTCATGAATTCCCCGAGCCCCAGTATCCTCTTGTCTTTGAGCGGCCTCCTCATTGCCCTGGCGTTGATAACGGCGCCCCCGTTTTCATAAGGTGTCGCGGGAACGCAGGAGGGGATCATGATTTTTATGTCCATGGCGCAGCCTTCCGCAGCGTCAAGCATATAGTTCAGCCCGGCAATTCCCGCGACATTTACGATTTCGTGCGGGTCGGCGATTATCGTGGTAGTCCCGTGGGGGACAAGAAGCCTTCCCAATTCTTCGGGGCCGAGAAAGGAAGATTCAATGTGGATATGGCCTTCGATCAGGCCGGGGATAACATAAGCGCCCCGGGCGTCCACGGTTTCATTCCCCGCGTAACAGCCTATCCCGGCGATGAGGCGTCCGGAAACGGCAATGTCGGCTTCGACAATCGAGCCCGAGTAGACATCGGCTATTTTACCGTTTTTGACGACCAGATCGGCCGGTATCCTCCCCGCAGCAGTGTCGATGAGCTTTTTCAGCGTCTTCCTGTCCATAGTGCCGGAAGTATAGCACGGAACCGGATTGGCCGCCAGAGTTCGCTTGACGGCCTCCCCGGCCTGTGCTACACTTATTCGCGGCATGAAGCCGCGCCGCGGATGAACCGCCGGCCCCCGGCCCAGCGAACGGGCCGTCTATGTTTCCCGGGAGTTTGCGGGGTTGCCCCGGAATCGTGCAGATTTGCAAACCCTGTAAGAGGCCGGCCAATCGGATTTTTGCATAACACGCAAAAATTCGACAAACTGCTGGCCGCCTGTTGCTCAATCCACAAAACAATCCCATGAAGGGAGGCGCCGCCCCAAGGAGGCACGGAGAAGATGATCGCAAATGTGCCGCTCGACGAAAAGTACGTGCGCCTTACTGGCCTGATCGCGGAAAAGGACGCCGTTGCCGTGGCTTTCTCGGGCGGGGTGGACAGCTCCTTTCTCTGTTACGCGGCGCGCGAGGCGCTCGGGGACAAGGCCATCGCCATTACCGTGGTGTCCCCCATGCTCCCCAAAAGCGAGACTGACTGCGCCGGGGAAGTGGCCGCGAAGATCGGAATCAGGCATTTCTTAATAGAAGAGGACGAGATCGATGAGGAAGTGGCGGCGAATCCCAAAGAGCGCTGTTACTTCTGCAAGAAGATCGAATTTGCCGCTATTATGGCGGAGGCGGGGAAGCACGGCATCCATACGGTGCTTGACGGTTCCAACAGGGACGATCCGGGCGATTACCGGCCGGGCCTGAAAGCCCTGGCGGAACTGGAGATCTTCAGCCCCCTGCGGGCGGCGGAACTTGGCAAGGCGGAGATACGGGAGCTATCCCGGCGCTTCGATCTTCCCACCTGGGACAAGCCCGCGTTCGCCTGCCTGGCCTCCCGGATTCCCTACGGGGAGCGGATCGACCGGGAAAAGCTTTCCCGGATTGAAAAGGCCGAGGACGCCCTGCGCAGCGCGGGGTTCAGGCAGTTCCGGGTGAGATCCCACGGGGACATCGCCCGTATCGAGGTGGCCCCGGAAGAGCGGCGGCGTTTCTTTAGCGAGGAAACGCTGGATTCCGTTTCGCGGGAACTGAAAGCCTTCGGCTTTCTCTACGTGGCCCTGGAACTCGAGGGCTACGCGATGGGTAACATGAACCGGGCCGTGAAGGCCTAATGCGGGTAGGATTTATGAAGGATCTGGACTTCGCGGTGATTGACAGCCGGCGGGAGGAACGTACAGGTTATCCCGAGGTCGTTTACTGCGCCGGCAAAACCGTCGGGCAGGCCCTGTCCATCATCACCAGGATGAGGGAGGAAAAGCTCCCGGTCCTGGCGACAAGGGCGGAGGCGGCCCTGGCGGAACAGGTAAAGAAGACGCTGCCCGAGGCGGAATACGACCCGGTCTCGAAGCTGCTCACGGCGGGCCGCATCGGCGGCGGCGCGGAGGGGCTTGTGGCGGTTGTCGCCGCCGGGACGAGCGATCTCCCGGTCGCGAAGGAAGCCGCAGGCACGGCGGAATTCCTGGGCAGCAAGGTTCTCTTGATCACCGATGTAGGGATAGCGGGCATCCACCGGCTTTTTGACCGGCTGGATGAGATACGGAAGGCCCGGGTGGTGGTTGCCGTCGCGGGCATGGAGGGGGCGCTGGCGGGCGTTATCGCCGGACTTGTCTCCGTGCCGGTGATCGCGGTCCCTACCGGCGTAGGCTACGGGGCGGCCTTCGGGGGGCTTGCGGCCCTTCTGGGGATGCTCACGTCCTGTTCGCCGGGAATTTCCGTGGTAAACATCGACAACGGGTTCGGCGCGGGGTATCAGGCCAATCTGATAAACCTGGCCGGAAAAAACAGATCTTAGGAGCAGACTATGCACATGGCAGACGCCTTAATATCCCCCGCAGTAGGCGGGGCGGCCTGGGCGCTGAGCGCCGCGGCGGTCGCGTATTCGACGGCAAAAATAAAGAACGAGCTGGGGGACAAAAAGGTCCCCCTCATGGCGGTGGCGGGGGCCTTTGTCTTCGCCGCCCAGATGATCAACTTCACGATCCCCGCCACGGGATCGAGCGGGCACATAGGGGGCGGCATCCTGCTTTCAGGGCTGCTGGGCGGCTTCCCCGCCCTGCTCACCATCGCGGCGGTGCTGGTGATCCAGTGCCTTTTCTTCGCCGACGGCGGCCTTCTGGCCCTGGGCTGCAATATCTTCAACATGGGGGTCATACCCTGCCTTGTGGTGTACCCCCTCGTCTTTAAGCCCATCGTAAAGGGGGGCTATACGGTAAAACGGATCGGCGCCGCTTCCGTGCTGTCGGCGGTTGCGGGCCTCCAGATAGGGGCTTTCGGGGTGGTCCTGGAAACCCTGCTTTCGGGCATTACGGCGCTCCCGTTCGGCGCTTTTGTGGCGCTCATGCAGCCCATACACCTGGCCATCGGCGTTGTCGAAGGCATAGTCACCGCCGCAGTGCTGGGCTTTGTGTTCGCCATGAGGCCCGAAATCCTCGAAACAAGCGGCGCGGGCGTCTCACTGCCGGGGGGAATCCCGGTGAAAAAGGTGCTGCTTGCCCTCGCCCTGGCGGCCCTTGTCGTGGGGGGAGGCCTCTCGATCTTCGCCTCCGCCTATCCCGACGGCCTTGAATGGTCCATGGAAGGGGTCGCGGGAACCGCCGAGCTTGAGGCTGAAGGCCCGGCGTTCCGCCGGGCGGAAGCGGTCCAGGAAGCCACCGCCTTTATGCCCGATTACGGCTTCCCCTCCGACGGGGAAGGCTCCGCGGCCGGGACCGCTGTGGCGGGCATTGTGGGATCCCTGTTTACCTGCGCCCTGGCGGGGCTTGCGGGCTTCGTGATATGGCGGGTAAAGAAGAACCGGATCAAGCCGGCCTGACGGCGCGGCGGCGCTTAATCCGGCCTGACAGGAGGAAAATGTGAGCATGCCGGGCCGGGCCGATATAAGCCGGGAACTTTACGCGCTGGAATTGCTTGCCGGGAAAGATACGGTCGTCCACCGGCTCCATCCCGGGGCAAAGGTGGCCGCCTGCGTGCTGTTTATGGGGACGGTAATCTCGTTCGACCGCTACAGCCTTGGGCGGCTCTGCCCCTTCCTGTTCTACCCCTGCGTCCTTATCGCCCTGGGCGAGCTTCCCCCCGCGCTGCTCGTGAAACGGACCCTCCTGGCCCTGCCCTTCTGCCTTTTCGCCGGGCTTTCAAACCTTGCCCTTGAGCGCGGCACCGCCTTTTCGATGGGGAATCTGCCGGTAACCTTCGGCTTTCTGTCTTTCTGGGCGCTCATCCTGCGGACCCTGCTCTGCGTGGCGGCGGTGCTTATCCTCGTTGCCACCACGCCCTGGACCGCGCTTGCGGCCCAGCTCAGGCGTTTCCGCGTGCCGGCGGTCTTCGTCACCCTGCTGGAACTGTGCTACAGGTACATCGGGGTGCTTGCCGCAGAATCCGGTTCCATGTACACCGCCTACAAGCTGCGCTCGGCCGACATAAAAGGGGTGGCCCTGGCCCACATGGGCAGCTTTGCGGGCCACCTCTTTCTGCGAAGCGTCGCCCGGGCGGAAAGGGTCTACGCCGCCATGAAATGCCGGGGCTATTCCATGAAAACGCCGCCCGCCCCTGCCGCCCCGCTCAAGGGGGGGGATGCGGCCTTCCTGCTTGCCGTGGCCGCCTTCTGCGCCCTTTTCCGTTTCGCGGACCTGCCGCTCCTGGCCGGGCGCTGGATAGGGGGCCTCCGGTGATGCTGAGCGTCCGCGACGCCTGCGCCGTTTACCCGGGGGGGATACGGGCCTTTTCCGGCGTCAGTTTCGAGGCGGAGGCCCGGGAAAATGTCGCCCTGATCGGGGCAAACGGCGCGGGGAAAACCAGCCTGCTCCTCGCCCTGGTCGGGATACTGCCCCTTAGCTCCGGCTCGGTCAGCGTTGACGGCGTGGAGCTTGACCCGGAAAACCCCGGGGAACTGCGCCGCAAAATGGGCCTCGTCTTCCAGAATCCCGAGGACCAGCTTTTCATGCCCAGCATCTACGAGGACCTGGTCTTCGGCCCCAGGAATCTGGGCCTTTCCGGGGAACACGCCGCCCGCCGCGCCGCCGACGCCCTGGAACTTCTGGGCATCTCCCGCTTAAAGGACCGCTCGCCCCTGCGCCTGTCGGGCGGCGAAAAACGGCTCGCGGCCATCGCCACGGTCCTTACCATGCGACCGGAAGTGATGCTCTTCGACGAGCCCACGGCCTTCCTTGACCCCCGGGCCCGCCGCTCCCTTATCGGCACGCTCAGGCCCCTGCCGCATACCAAGATCATCGCCACCCACGATCTCCCCTTCGCCGCGGAAGTCTGCGCCCGCGCCCTCATCCTGAAAGACGGCGCCATCCGCGCCCAGGGCACACCGGCCGCCCTTTTCTCCGACCCCGCCCTGATGGAAGAATGCGGGCTTTAG
>JAIRRR010000150.1 GCA_031255875.1 Treponema sp. | reverse complement strand
CTGCGCGGGGAGATAGACATTCTGCTTTCCGACACGGACGTATGTATGGCGGTGGAAGTCAAGCGGTGGCTGGACAATACGGAAAAAGTCGACGAGCACGTAAGGCGGATGCAGTTAATCCGCAAGTACCCCCCTGCGGAAACCAGGGGGAAAAAGTTATTGGGCGCTATAGTCGGGGCGGTAGTAACGCCCGAAACACGGGAATATGCGGAACAGAGCGGCTTTTTTGTCCTCGAATTAACCGGGGAGGATGTCCGTTTGCTTGAGCCGCCGAAAAATTTCAAGCCGAAAGAATGGTAGATGGTAAATGGTAATAAGGAGAATCTTATGGGAAAAACCCTGGCGGAGAAGATCTTTGACAGCCACGTTGTAGACAGGCCCGCGGAGGACACCTGGGTGCTGAGGCTTGACCGGGTGTTCTGCCACGAAATTACCACGTCCATCGCCATAAACGATCTGGCCGCCAGGGGCATGGACCGGGTTTTCGACGCTTCCCGGATCAAGGCGGTAATTGACCACGTAAGCCCCGCGAAGGATTCAAAGACGGCGGAGCAGGGGAAGGTGCTGCGGGACTGGGCCAGGCGGCACAGCATCAGGGACTTTTTCGACATAGGCAGGAACGGCGTGTGCCACGCGCTCTTCCCGGAAAAGGGGTTCGTGCGGCCCGGCTTCGCCCTGATCATGGGGGACAGCCACACCTGCACGCACGGGGCCTTCGGCGCCTTTGCCGCCGGGGTCGGGACCACGGACCTGGAAGTGGGCATACTCAAGGGCGTGTGCGCCTTCAAGAAGCCCGGCGCCGTCCGCGTCAACCTGAACAACGCGCCCGGGAAGGGCGTCTACCCCAAAGACATCATCCTCGCGGTGATTGCCCGGCTCGGCGTCGCCGGGGCTACGGACAAGGTCGTGGAATTCCGCGGCCGGGCCGCCGGGGAGATGAGCATGGAAGGCCGCATGACCATCTGCAACATGGCGGTGGAAGCCGGGGCAACTTCCGGCGTCTGCATGCCCGACAGTATCACGGTTGACTACCTTTGGCCTTTTATTAAGGAAGAGTACGTTTCCAAAGAAAAGGCGCTGGAAGATTTTTCGCGGTGGGAAAGCGACGGCGACGCGCCTTACGACGCCGTGGTGGACATCGACTGCGCGGCGCTCGAACCTTTGGCGACGGTAAATTACAAGCCGGACCAGGTAAAGACCATCGCCAGCCTCAAGGGGACCAGGGTCGATCAGGTGTACATCGGGTCCTGCACCAACGGGCGCATAGAGGACCTGCGCGAAGCCGCGTCCGTGCTCAAAGGCAGGACAATCGCCCCCGGGGTGCGGGGCATCGTGTCGCCCGCGACCCCCGCCGTCTACGCCCGGGCGCTCAGGGAGGGAATCATCGGCATTTTTATGGACGCGGGCTTCTGCGTTACCAACCCCACCTGCGGCGCGTGCCTTGGCATGTCGAACGGCGTGCTTGCCGAAGCCGAGGTCTGCGCCTCTACCACGAACCGGAATTTCTTCGGCCGCATGGGAAAGGGCGGCATGGTCCATTTGATGAGTCCGGCGTCCGCCGCGGCAACGGCGGTCGCGGGAAGCATCGCGAGCCCCGCGGACCTGGGGAACATCTGACGCGCTCTGGAGGCAGCCATGAAAAAATTCGGGGGAAAAGTTTTATTTCTCGACCGGAACGATATCAATACCGATGAGATTATCCCGGCAAAATATTTATCGGAAAATTCCCGGGAAGCCCTGAAGCCCTATATCCTGGAGGATCTTAAACTCGCGGGCTTTGAGCCGGGGCGGGACCTTTCCGGCAAGGGGGCCATCCTTACCAGGGCGAACTTCGGCTGCGGCAGCTCCCGGGAACACGCGCCCTGGGCGCTGGAGCTTAACGGCATCAACATCGTTATCGGCGAAAGTTTCGCCCGGATATTCCGGCAGAACATGTACAACTGCGGCATGATCGCCTGCGAGCTGCCGCCCGAAACGGTGGGCGGGCTTTTCAGGGAATTCGGCGGGAAGGAAACAGAGCTTTTTGTGGATACGGAAAAACAGACGCTAGCCTTTAAGTCCGGAAACAGGGAAAAGACAATCCCCTTTGCCCTTAAAGGCTTCGAAAGATCCCTGGTAGAGGCCGGCGGCTGGATTGAATACGCCGCCGCCCATTATTAGACTCAGGGTAAAGCGGCAAAACACCTTCGGAGGCAGCGCTTGTTTACGGTTACTGTTACGCCACGCTTCGGCGACGCCGACGCCCTGGGGCACATCAACAACGTGTCCATGGCGCTCTGGTTCGAGCTGGCGCGGAATCCGCTTTTCGACATCTTTGTCCCGCCCGCGAAAATACCGGACCGGGGCAATTTCCCCCTCATCATGGTCCACACCGATTACGATTACCTGGCCCAGATGTACCTGCGTTCGGTTGTGGAAATAAAAACCTGGATCGAAAAAATCGGCAATAAATCCTTTACCGTTTACCATGAGGCCTGGCAGTCGGGCCGCCTGTGCGCGAAAGGCCGCGCCGTGATTGTCTACTACGACTTTGGCGCGGAAAAGAGCGCCCCGCTGCCCGGCGACAAGCGGGAGCTGCTGTCCGGGCACATGCTGCCGCAGGAGGGGGATTTTGGCCGCTAACCGCGCGCCGCCCCCTGGCTTTCCCCTGCCCGGTGTTTTATACTTATAGCGGGACGGGGGAAAGCGTGCCGGAACAGTTTATCCACAAAGACGAGGGTTTTATCCGCATTTTGCCTGTTTGGGCCCAGGAACTTGCCAACAAGTACCGGTCCAAAACGGCGAATCTTTACATACTCCACGGAAACATAAGGGACTACCTGCCGCACCGGAAGAAAGAGGACCAGTTCATCTTTACCCGTATCCAGGAGTACATATCCGAGATTATATTCGGGAACCGGGACATTATCGCGTTTTACGACAGGTCGAGCGGGGTCACGTTCTGCCTTCCGGAAATGACCGGCGAGTACCGGCAGGCCATGGAGGACAAATTTCCGGAGGATCAGGGCGAGGACTTTTTTTCCGCCGAGCCGGAAAAGAGTTTCTACTACCTGGAAAAGTATTTTATGTTAAACGCTGCCAAGGGCAGGAAAGGCTCCTGCCGCATGGTGCTGATCATCGACTACGCGGAAACCATAGTGCCGGCCGGGGAGCTTACCCGGCTTTCCGAGGAAGACCGCTACCGCCTGGTCACGCTGAACCGCTGGTCCAATGATCCCGCATTTACCGAAGGCGATATTTCCATCATCCTTTTAACGGAAAACCTGGCGGACATTTCGCCGAGGCTTGTAGGCGCCCCTTCGGTAGTAAAAGTGTCGGTCCCTTTCCCCGACGAAGCCATACGCGCGAGTTTCCTGCGCTTCAAGGACCAGGAGGGGAAGCTGCTTCTGGAAAGGGGCCTTGGCCCGGAGCGCGTCGCGGCGATTACGAGCGGCCTTAACCTGATGAACCTGGACCGGCTGGTGTCGGAAAGTTTCGCCGAAAAGAAAACGCTTTCCCTTGACTATTTGCGGCTGAGGAAAAAGGAAACCATAGAAAACGAGGCGGCGGGCCTCCTTGAATTTATGGACACGCTCCACAACCTCTCCTACGTGTCGGGCCATGACTTTGTAAAGAAACGTTTCAAAAACGCCGCCCGGGCAATCAAGCTCGGCAGGCTCGACGTGCTCCCCATGGGCTACCTGATATCGGGGCCGGTCGGCACCGGCAAAAGTTTTATGGTAAGCGCCTTTGCCGGCGAGATCGGCATTCCCATGGTCAAGTTCAGGAACTTCCGGTCCAAGTGGCAGGGCGTTACCGAGTCCAACCTGGAGCGGGTGCTCAACATACTCCGCTCCATGTCGCCCGTGGCGGTAATGATAGACGAGGCCGACGCCTTCCTGGGCGACCGCGACCAGGAAGGCGATTCGGGCACGAGCAACCGCGTGTTCGCCCAGATAGCCAGCTTCATGGGCAACACCGAATACCGGGGCAAGATCATCTGGTTCCTCATCACCTGCCGCCCGGACCTTATCCCCATAGACCTGAAGCGCCAGGGCCGCGCCGAGGAACACCTGGCCCTCTTCTACCCCGATACCGATGCCGAGCGGGAAGCCCTGTTCGATACCCTGGTGCGCAAACTCGATCTTTCCATCAGGAAATTCCCGATTTCCGATATGTTCAGGAGGTTCAAGTACGAATTTTCGGGCGCCGACCTGGAAGCGATCCTCATCCGGGCCAAGCTCCGGGCTGCCATGGCGAACAGGACTTTTGTTGACCGGGAAGACATGGAAGACGCCCTGGGCGATTTCGTGCCGCCGGCCTATCCCCACGAGATAGAGCTGCAAAACCTGGTGGCGGTGCTGGAGTGCACCTCCAAGGAGATGATCCCCAAGCGTTTCCGCAACCTGGAGCGCGGCAAGATAGTCAAGGACATACAGGATTACAAGGCCCTGCTGGGCGAAAGGTAGGCCCCGCGCTTCGGAACAGGGCCCGGTTTTGCCTGCCGCGCGGGTATTGCGGTTTTTGCTTTTATTCGCCGATAATTAAATTGGATATGCGCGTTTCTGCCCCGGTCCGCGGTTTTTTCCGCGTTTTCCTGTTTTTGCTCGCGGCTTCCCTCTGGGCCGCCGACTCTCCCTCGTCAAAGATCGAGGACGATTCCGCCCTGCGCCGCTCGCTGAAAGCCGGCTGGCTTACGGAAACGCCCGGCAAGGTGCTGGCCGCGCGGCCCTCCGTCCGTACTCTGCCCGGGGGAAGCCGTATCCAGGTCCGCGCGGAAGAGCGGGGGGACGAGTTCGCCGTTATTCTGGCGCGGGAGCTTGTTACGGTAGAGGGGAGAGGTTCCGGCGATTTTCCCGGATGGGCGCAGGGCTCCTGGGTATTCGCCCGGGACAAGCGGGACGGCCGCCTTGTTTCTATCCGGGTATTTCCCGGGCGGGACCCGTATGCCTACGTGCAGTTCCGGCCCCTGGGCGGCGGGAAAAGCCAGATGGACGTGGTGGTTTACGACGCGTACCTGGTACAGTCCCATCCCCTGCCGCTTACCGTCGAGCGTATCATGGAAATTCCCCTGGAAGAGACCCTCAGGGCGGCGGGCACGGCCTTCCCCCGGCGCTACTTCGATCCGTACCCCGGCCAGTACCGGGACATCCTCGCCCTTGCCGCCCGGATACGCGAGGAGCTGCCCTCGCTTTCCTTCCGCGACGACGGGGCCATCGACGATCAGGGCCGCTACGTGTTCATCAATACCCTGTCGCCCCAGGACGGGCAGGGGGGCCTCAACTGCTCGGGGTTCGCCAAGTGGGTGGTGGACGGGATACTCAGGCCCCTTACCGGGGAACTGCTTCCCATCGAAGCCCTGAAACAGCCTTTCGGGGAACGGGGATCTTCGTTTACCGAGCCTTTTGAACAGCTGCGGGACCCCTTCTTCGGCCTTGACTGGACGAGGAATCTGGCGTCCAGGGCAAATGCCGCCATGCTTTCCCCGGTTTTCGGGAAGGCCGAGGAATTCGAGGTCCGCAGCGCCCCGTTCGGCTCGCTCATTGTCCGGGGCCGGGGGGGCGCGCCGGCCGGGCTGCGGCCCTACCCGGGCTTCCTGCCCAACGCGGGTTTCGGCGTGGAAGGGCTGCAGGCCCTGCTTTACACCCTGGCGATTGACGAGCCGGGAAGGATATACCTGGCCTCGGTCAACAACGAGATAAACACCCCCTCCCCGCCGCGCATGAGGCAGCACTTTCACGTGGCGGTGCTGGTCCCCTACTTCAACGAGTACGGGGTCTTCCGCACGGCGGTTTTTGAAAGCGCCGCAGAGACTTCTTTCGCCCGTTTCAGGGGGCGCTACCCCGGCCATTACGTCAACCTGGCGGGCATCCCGGTGGAGGGAGCGTTCAGCCCCTAGCTGCGCGGCGGTGTAAAAAGGTTTGGCGTTATGAGTATTGCATCAAAAAAATGGCGCTTGGCGCTGCTGTTTTTTTTCATTGGCGCTCCCCTGTGCTTTCCGCAGGCGTATACGCCTTATAACCAAAAATTCGATCTGGTGACAAAGCTGTCAAGGAATTTCATCGGGCTGCAGGATCAGGATCAAAGCTATAAACCGAATACCCCGATGAGCATAGGCCTGGGCTTCTCGGTCAAGAACACCATCATAAATATATTTTTAGGTTATGGCCTTGATGATACGATGAAAAGTGATATCGGGAAAACGGATTTTTTGGATTTCCAGCTGCACAACTACAGCAAGTATTTTATCATTGATCTGTTTTTCCAGCAGTACAAGGGCTTTTACACCGAGACCGGCGATGACATTGTCGTCTATCCCGATCTGTCGGCCAGGCAGTACGGGGCGGAAGTGTCGTATCTGATTAACGGGGATAAATTTTCGGCAAAGGCGGCTTTCGGGCACACCGAGAAACAGCTGGTGTCGGGCGGCAGTTTTATTGCCGGGACCGGCGTATATCTGAATCAGATAGAATACGATACGGATGTATTTGCCGGGAAGGAAAAGTTTGCGAATAATCTGCGGACCGGCCTGACCTTCGGCTACGCGCACTCGTTCGTGATGGGCGATCACTGGCTTTTGTCCGGGGCGCTGACCGGAGGAATTCAGTTTGGGAACAATATCGACAGGCTAAAAGAAGGCGAGATAACGGCAAACCTCGCGAATCTCCTCCGTTTTTCTGTCGGCTACAATACTGATAACTGGGGCGTATCGCTGGATTTCCTGGGTAATATACAGTACTATTCCTTTCTTAACGAAAACACGTTTAATTTATTTTCAGGGAG
>JAIRRR010000098.1 GCA_031255875.1 Treponema sp. | reverse complement strand
CAAGCGCGGCGGGGATGGATGCCGGAATCCCGTCTTTGAACGGGAGGGGTTTCGCGCCGAAACGCGCTTTCCAGAGGTAGATCTGGTTAAGGGCGTCCATCGGGCTCATGGAATCCGGGTTTAGGGCGGCGACTTCCGCGAGGAATTCCCCGTAACGCGCGTCGGTTTTCCCGCTTTCCCGCGCTTCCCCGGGGCCGGCCATGCCGGGCAAAGTCCGGCCGTCAAGCCCCCCGGCATTTTCGGCGAGCTTTGCCATAACAGCGCCCGCCCGCTCTATAACCCGATCGGGAATACCCGCCAGGGCCGCCACATGAATGCCGTAAGATTCCTCCGTGGGGCCTTCCTTCAGCTTGCGCAGGAATACTATTTCCCCGTCGCGTTCCAGAACTTCCATGGACCTGTTGGCCATCCGCGGGTGGAGTATCCTTGCCAGTTCGTGGTAATGGGTCGCGAAAAGGGTACGGCAGCGTATGTGTTCCAGAAGCTCCTCGCTGACCGCCCAGGCTATCGAAAGGCCGTCGTTGGTGCCGGTCCCCCTGCCCACCTCGTCCATAATCACCAGGCTCCGGCAGGTCGCGGTGTGGAGTATGTACGCGGTCTCGTTCATCTCCACAAGAAACGTGGATTCCCCCCGGGCAAGGTTGTCCGACGCGCCCACCCGGCAGTATACCCGGTCCGCAATCCCGATCTCCGCCTCCCGGGCCGGGACAAAGCTCCCCATCTGGGCCATGACGGTGATAAGCGCGGTCTGGCGAAGGTAGGTCGATTTCCCCGCCATATTGGGGCCGGTTATAAGGGCGAAACAGACCCCGTCGCCGTCAAGCAGGGTGTCGTTCGGAATAAATTCCCCCCGGTTTATATGGGCCTCGACAACCGGGTGCCGGCCTTCAATGATACGGATGCTGTTTTTGTCAGCTACCAGGGGCCTGACCCAGCCGTGCACGGTCGCGGCGCGCGCCAGGGACTGCGCAACGTCGAGGGCGGCGATTCTGCGGGCCGCGGCGGATAGTTCCGGGATCAGCGCCTTTGCCTTGTCGCGTATTTCCAGGAAAAGCTCCTTTTCCAGTTCCACCACCTTGTCGGAAGCGCCGTTAATGTCGGATTCAAGGGCCGCCAGGCGCTCGGTTGTATAGCGTTCCCCGCCCAGAATAGCCTGGCGCCGGATAAAGTGGGACGGCACTTTCGAAAGCTGCGCCTTGGTCACCTCGAAAAAATAACCGATAATGCGGTTGTACCGTATCTTGAGACTCGGTATGCCGGTTTTCAGCCGTTCTTCTTCCAGGTATGTTTCCAGCAGGCGCCGGCCGCTGTCGCGCAGCTGGCGGAGCTTGTCCAGCTCCGCGCTGTAGCCTTCGCGGATAAGTTTCCCCTCGGTTAAAAGTATCGAAGGGTCTTCGGCGATGCCCCTTTCCAAAAGGCCCCTGAGTTCCGCAAGGGCCGCGGCGTCTCCCCCGCCGCAGAGCGCTTTTTCACCCCCGTCAGGCACCAGGGATATCTCGCGTAGCAGCGCGTCAATGGCCTCATAGGAGACCAGGGCGTTTTTTACCGCGGCCATATCCTTGCCGTGGGCCCGGTCCATGGCAAGGCGGGAACAGAGCCGCTCAAGATCGGGGCATTTCCCCAAAAGCGCCCTGAAAGCGGAAAGCGCCCCCTGATCCCGGTACAGCTTTTCCACCGCGTCGAGCCGGGCATTGATCCGCCCCAGGTCGCGCAGGGGGTGCAGGATACGCCGTTTCAAAAGCCTCCTCCCCATGGAACAGCAGGTCTCGTCCATAACTTCCAGCAGGGAAAACCCGCTTTCCCCGTCGCGGAGGTTGCGTACAAGCTCCAGATTCCGCTGGGAAGCTTCATCTATGCCCACGTATTCGGTATCGCCGTAGAGGGTCAGAACCCGCACATGGGGAATAAGGCTCTTGGCGGTTCCGTCAAGATAATCAAGCAGCGCGCCGGCGGCTATCGTTTCCGCCGACTGCCCGGTAAGGCCGAAGCCTTTCAGGGCGCTCTGGCCGAACTGCTTCTCAAGCCATTCCCGGCCCCGCTCCCGATCGAAAAGCCAGTCCGCCCAGCGGTTTACAACAAGGGAGCCGTGATCCGCGACGGCCCGGGCGATCGCTTCATTCTCTTCCAAAAGGGATTCCTGGACCACGATTTCCCGTATCTCAAGCCGCTCAAGCTCGAGGCGCAGCCTTTCCACGGCCCCTTCCGGGGGGAACGAGGTCGCGAAAAAATCGCCGGTGGAAAGATCGATGTAGGCGAAGGACAGAAAGCGGGAAGTGGCGGCCAGGGCCGCGAGGTAATTGGAACTGCCCTTGTCCAGGTAGTCCTCGTCAATGGTGGTCCCCGGGGTAATAACCTCTACCACCTTGCGGTCAATGACGCCCCTGCCCTTTGACGGTTCCGAAAGCTGCTCGCAGACGGCGATTTTCTTGCCGAATTTCAGGAGCCGGGCAATATACGAGCGCGAGGCGTGGTACGGGATGCCGCACATGGGAAGCCCGTTGCGGCTGGTAAGGGTAAGCCCCAGGAGCGCGGAAACCTCCAGGGCGTCGTCGGAGAACATTTCGTAGAAATCGCCCAGACGGAAAATAAGAACTTCGCCCTGGTGTTCCTGCTTGATCCGCCTGTACTGGACCAGCATGGGACTCGATTCTTTGGAACTGATAGATACCCCCTTGCGCAAGCGTCCGGGAAACGCGGGCCTGCCCGATCTGCCGCCGCTTCCAACTGCCCGCGCCGGATAATCGGGATTTTGCGTTGCTCATGGCGCGGCTTTCTTGCCCTATGGGGAACGCCGCCTTCCCTTAATTGCTTTTGCGCAGTGAATTGGCGATTTTCCCGATGGTTTTGCGGAAACTTACCGGCCTGCTTTGGCTAATAGATTTTGAATTAATTTATCAGTTATGTCTACTGTCGGGCTGTACCAAAGTATCCCTGTATTTTCCTTCAGGTTGAGGACCATGCTGTAGCCCTCGCTCTCGGCAATATAGCGGATCTCGCTGTAGACCTGGTCAAGAAAGGTCCCGGACTGGGACAGCTTCGCCATTTGGTCGTTGAGTTCCGCGGTTTTTGTCTGGTAGTACTCTTTAAGGTATTCGGACCTTTGGTAGATCTGGCTTTCCAGCCTGAGCGAGCGGGCCTCGTCCCCCCTGGCCTCCGCGTCCAGCTGGGAACTGCGCAGGCTTTGAATCTCCGCAGTCATCCGGTCTATTTCGGCCTGGACCCGGGCGCTCCGCTCCTCAAATTCCCGGACGGCCCGGGAATCCCGGAAAAACGAGGTATAGACCCGGCTTAAATCGACCACGGCGAAGCGGGTAAGCTGCTGGGCTTCCAGGGAAAAGCCTGCCGCCAGAATCAGGAATACGGCAATAACGATCCGTTTACGCATATTCTTCTCCTAAATACCCCGCCCTAATAGGTTGACAGGGCAATGCTCAGCACAAAGTCAATCCCCGAGGCCGGATCGTCCGACGCGCCCAGGGCCCCTCTTTTCCACTGGAATTCCCCGTCTATGACCCTGAAACCCTTGGTAAACAGGAAGCGGAAGGGGAACTGGGGAATGGAGATGCGGGGGCCGAAGCCGAAGCTGAAATAGGTGCTGTTGAGCATTTCAGTAAAGGAACGGCTGAAAAATTGCTCGGGCTTCAGCTCGACCCTGCCGTCCTTGCTACTTACCCCTGAAACGGCCGCGTCGAAGAAGAAATCGAGGGCGAGTATGCCCGGAACCACGGGGAAACGCAGCTCGGCCCAGTTTTCCCAGAGCCCCAGGCCCCGGGTGGAAAGCCGCGCCGAGGACCAGCCCCGCCCGATAAACATGCCGTCGATTGCGAGCTTGTTGGCGGCCTCTATTTCCGCCTGCTCCCTGCCCGGCTGGGGCCAGATGAACGAAAGGCCGGAATGGAGGCCGAAGACCCCCTTGAAGCTGTACGTATCGGTTACGGGAATGTTGAACAGGGTGAAGAAAACCTCGGCCTTGGTGTCGGTCTTCATGTAGTGCTCCCGTTCTATATCGAGGAATCCGTAATAGCCGAAGCGCTGGATGCCGTAATAGCCCTTGGACGGATCGTAGTAAATATCCCGCTGATCCAGGGACAGGGAGGTCCAGAAAGAAAGGGCGGGGATTACGCCCTTGTTGCTTTCGCGGAGTATCGGGTCGAAAGGCCTGAGCCGAACCTCATCGTAGGTGTTGATCACAAAGGCCGTGCGGACCCCGCCCGACAGCCCCAGGTTCCCCAGAAAGGTAAGCCAGCGGTAGCCGGTGGAAAAGCCCGGGGAAACGCTCCACTGGTCGTACTTCATCAGGTATTCATTCGACGGTATGAAGCTGGCGCTTGCGTATTCCTCGTAGGAACTGAACCCGTCCGGAAAGGCGTAGGGTTCGTCGCCGTTAAAATAGGGCCAGGCGTTGTCCATAAGGGCAAGCCGCTGGGAATGGTTGACGGTCAGGTCAAAGCCGCCCGTAAGGGGCAGGCCGAATATCCACCTGTGGGTATACTGAAGCGAAACGGACTGGGTATCCCGGGAGACATCGAGCTGGAAGCCCAGGATATTGCCGTAGCCCAGGAAGTTGCGGTCCTGGATTTGCAGAATCCCCGCGATGGGGAAGGCGTTGGGATCGGAACTGCCGCTAAAAGTGATGCCGAACTGGAGGTTGGTCGTGGGCTGTTCCTCCACAGTGATGACAAGGTCCATAAGGCTTTCAGCGCTTCCCGGAGTCGGCTCGGGAATAACGTTGGAAAAGTACTGCAAATTCATCAGATTCCGGTAGGCTTCCATGACCTTCGCCTTGGAGAAAACATCCCCCGGCTCCAGGGGTATTTCCCGGAGGATTACATGATCCTTGGTCTTGTCGTTGCCCACCAGCCTGATATGCTCGATATGCGCCCTGCCACGCTCGACAATGTTTACTTCGTAAGAAACCGTCCTTTCGCTTAAATCGCGCCTTTCCGTGCGGGTTATGCTGTTAAAAATATAGCCGCTTTCGTAGTAAAGATCGGCCACCCGCTGCAGGTCCGCTTCGATCCTCCGGGTATTGGCGACCTCCCCTTCCCTGGACCGGACCTGCGCGGCAAGCTGGCTGGAGCTAAAGATCTTGTTCCCGGTGAACTCTATTCCCCTGAAATTGTAAATTTCCCCTTCGTATATCCGGAAGAAAATATCGAGAAAGTTATTCCCCTTTTCGTCGGACACCATTTCCCGGACCACGTCGATAACTTCGGCGTCGATATACCCCCGGTCATGGTAATACTGGGTAATCGCCTCCCGGTCGGCAACCAGCTTCGCCTCCTGAAAGGCGCCGTCGTTAAAGATCCCCTTGGGCTTTAACGAAAGCTGCCCCCTGAGAGTCCGGTCCGAAAAGGTGCTGTTGCCTTCAAAATAAAAAGCCCGGACCGCGATTTTGCTCCCTTCCTCAATAAGGAACGTAACGATAATCGTGCCGTTCGGATTGGTTCTGGTTTCGGACCTTACTTTTACATCCGGGTACCCTTTTTCCAGGTATTTTTCGTATATCGCCGTCTCGTCCAGGCGCAGCTTTAACTGGTTCACCACATCGTTCTGCTTGATCGTGATGGTATCCAGAAGCTCGGTGCGGCGGACATGGGCGTTGCCCGAAAAATTGATCCGGGATACCACCGGCCTTTCCGTTACCTGGAAACGGATAATGACGGCCGTCCCGGCATCGTCCGAGGGAACCGCGCTGGGGGAAATTACCTCGAACAATTCCGTAGCGTAGAGCCTTTCCTGGAGCTCCCAAAACACATCGTCGCTGAAAGGCCTCCCGATATACGCCTCTTTTATAGCGTCCAGTTCCTCAGGGCCGATATGCTGCAGGCCGTCGAAGACAACATCCCTGATGGGCTTGTCCTGGTACCATTCGGATTCCTGGGCTGCGGCGAAACCCGCCAAAAAAATGAAGAAAAAAAGCGCAAAAGCCTTGCCTGTGTGTTTTACAAAATGACGCATCAATACTCCTGAATCCGCATAGTTTCCTGAAAATCCTTAAGGGAAGCTCCGGAAACCCCGGACGCTCTCCAAACCCGGTTCACGAAACATCATTATATCAAAAAACAAAGCGCCATGTCAGGCTGAAAGACGTGTCGCTTATGAATAAATTTTCCAAATGAACCGGCATGATACTCCACCGTATGTCAAAGAGCGGGCTGTGAAGCTCAATGCTGATGTCCGGCTCAAGTAAAAACTGCCCCGCCGCGAGCCCGTTGTTGTTTATCCCGCTCAGCCCCGTGGAGGCCAGCCCCCTGCCGGGTTCGGCAAGGTCGTTGTACCGCACGGTGAGCATGCCCTGGAAAAACATGTCGGGGCTCAGGTATTTACCTACAAAAACAGTTGTATTATCCAAATAGTTACCGTACGGGCTGTTCCTTTCAACGGGGTTTCTGAGCATAGAAATCGCGTTGGGGATGATCTGGGTCCGGAACGAGAACATGTCCAGGCCTAAAAAGTCCCGGACAGTCCGCTCAAGCCGGCGGACGCCCAGGAATTGGGACACAAGGTCGGTGGCCGAGGACAGCATGATATTCATCGCTTCGCCTTCGTTTTGGGATTCCTCGGCATTCTGGCCCAATAACGATAAAATATCGACCTGGGAAAGCGGCGGGCTCGATTCAAAACGGGCGTCGAAAGACAGGAGCGGCTCGTTTTCCACGATCATGGAAACGGTGACCGGGCCCTCGTCGGTACGGTCCCGGATTTCCGCCCTGACCGTAAGCCGGGGATCGAACTGGAGCTCGTTTTCATTGAAGAGAAGGGCGCCGCTGCGTATGTAAAAACTCCGCTGGACGTAGAAAATTTCCCCGTTCCTGAGGCTCACCTCCCCGTTCATGGAATGACGGCCGCTTACCGAATCGCTTGTGATACGGATGCCGGTCCCCGCCGCGGCGTTCGCCCTGAGGATGGGGGCATTGGAATTGGGCCAGAGGAATTCCACCTTCCGCCCGGTCCTGATGGTAAAATCCGTCACAACGGGGAAAGAAGCCTCGCCGTCCGCCCGGGAGGAGGCAGCGGCGGCTAATTCCTGGGTATTCAGGGTGATTTCGGTATCCTCGCCGGTCAGATTGCCCGTCACCCGCAGGGCCTGGTCCGCAAGGCCGATATCCAGCGTCCCCGAAGCGTTCCCGGCGGCCAGCACCCCCAAAATGTCAACGGAAAAGGGGATGGGGGCATTGGCACCCGCCTTTATATTGATGTTCAGGGTATCGGGTATCCAGCGGTCAAAGCGGAACCACCCGGTCACCTCCCCGTAGCCCCTGCCGCAGGGGGCGTTTACCGGGCCGAAACGCATCTCATTGCCGTCCAGGGTTACCAGTATAGGAACCGGCCCGATTTCCTCGCTCAGGAAGAGGGGTATTGAAAGCCGGATACTGTTCCCCTGGGCAAAGCCGAAAAATTCCGGGTCCCCCAGGGGGCCGCGGACGCGGAGGGAGACGTTCACAAACCCCCCGGTACAGTTGATGATCGGGTTGCTGGGGATGACTCGCCAAAGGGAAACCATGTCCACGTACAGATCCGGGGCATGGGCGTCGATAGTCCGCGAGCTCAGAACGCCGGTTATCGTGCCGCGCACGGGGGAGGGCTGGGAAAGGCTGGCAAAGAAGGAGCCGTCGTCCGCCAGAGCCGCCCGGATCATGTTCCGGGGGCCCCCGTCAAGGGAAAAACCCGTCCCGGACCGGGAAAAATCAAATTCGAAGGGTTCCGGGCTTTCCAGGGTGTCAAACCGGGCATAGCCGACCTTGACAACGCCCGTAAAAGCATCCAGCGCGCGGCCCATTTCAAACCAGGAATCGGCGGGCATGAATTCCGCCACGGCGTTAAAGTTCAGATCCATGCTCTTGCCCATGGCGGTCCCCCAAACCCGGGCGCCGGTTTGCGCGGAGGTATTGACCCGGCTTACCATCAGGGCCGGCAGTTCGGCCTCGACCGTGCCGTAACTCGCGCGCAAATCGCTGATAATAAGTTCGTCGGGATTTATCGAAGCGTCCGCGGAAAGGAGCAGCTCGGTATCCCCGTTCCGCGCGGACAGGGCGCTGACCGTGGCCGTCGCGGACCAGTCTTCCGCAGAGCCCAGGTCGAGGTGCCCCTCCCCGGTTACGGTAGCGCCCATGGCGTTCCTGAACAGGCGGTCCAGCTGCATCTGCTCCCCTGCCAGATCCAGGCTGAGGGTCCCGCCGCTGTATGTCCCCGATACATCGTAGTATTC
>JAIRRR010000093.1 GCA_031255875.1 Treponema sp. | reverse complement strand
CGCAAGTACCGGGCGAGTTTTTCCGTTCCGGGCCGGGAGGAACAGAACACGATGGCGGGACGCAGGTTTTTCAGCAGCAGATCCCTCACCGCCAAATCCCTGACTATGCAGCCCTGGGCGCGGTAGGTAATATTGCTCCTGTCCGGGTTACCCACGATCCGTTGCGCCTCTCCGCCAAAGATATACTTCTCTATCTTTTCCAGCACCTGGGCGCTGGCGGTGGCGGTAAAAGCCGTTACCACCGGCGATTCGGCGGCCTCGATAATCCGGCTGATCTCAAGGTAACTCGGCCTGAAACTCTCGCCCCATTCGCTGACGCAGTGGGCCTCGTCAATGACGGTATGCACAATTTTTATGCTCCCCAGCCGGGTCATCACCTGGGGAGTCAGCAGCACTTCAGGATTGGCGATGATAAATTTACTTTGCCCGGATCGCAGTTTTTCCCAGACAGCCTCCCGCTCCTCCCTGCTCTGCCCGCCCCGGAGTATGACCGGGGAAAGGCCCCGCTCCCTGAGACGGCGTTCCTGATCCGCCATTAAGGACAGGATCGGGTAGATGACCAGAGTGGGCCCCTCCAAGAGCATGGCCGGAAGCTGGAAACAGAGGGACTTCCCCGCCCCGGTGGGAAGGATCACGATCTGTCTGCCCAGGGCGGCCCGGTCCTGACCGTCTGTTCCCGGGACCTCCCCTTCCGCTTCTCCCTCGGTTTCCTCCCCGGCTGCCCCGGCCCCGGAGGTTTCAGGATTGATTTCCGTTTCCGCGCTTTCCCCTTCCCCGCCCTCGTCCCCCGGCCAGCGCAGGGGAACCCCCGCCTCTTCAGCGGCCTCCAGGATATTCGCCACCACCAGGCGCTGATAGGGGAATAGGTAGGAAAGCCCGAAAAGCCGGCTTACCGCCTCGTTTAAAGGGTCCCCGCGGCTCTGCCCTTCCGTCAATATCACCTCCTTTGTGGTCCCTTCGGTAGTTCGGGGTTTAAGAAACCACGAAGGGACACACGAACAGTAATAGAAACTTCCCCAAGACCGGATCTTGGAGAAACCGCTCCGGGGAAACTCCGAAACCCGGTTGGTTTTGGAACGGCCTCAACCGGTTCGACAAGCCCGCTGGCTGCCGCAAACGTTCAGTCCGGCACAAGTCCCGCAAAACGCTCCGCATGCCGCGCTTGTTCAGCTCCGGTTTTAGAAGTTCTCTTACCCCTTATTAGGGCGCGAACCAGGGGATTTGGTTTAATGAAATGAGCCTGTTTCAAAAAAAAACTGCGTTCCGTCGATGGCGGCTGAAGGCTTACAAAAAAAGCTTTTCGTTTAAAACACCCTCAGGGAGAAAGGTTTTCTCATTCCCGCCCGTTCTTTTGCCGATAAAGGAAACATGAAAAAGATCTTGGCAGTGTTATATATTATCCTGACAGGCGCCGGGCTTTGCGCCGCCCAGACGCCGGGTTCCGCTTTCCGGCAGGAGGGCATCGCGTCTTGGTACGGAACAGAATTTGACGGTCGGCCTACGGCCTCGGGGGAGATTTTCAATTCTGGTCTGTTTACCGCGGCTCATCCCGTCCTGCCTTTCGGGACTATTTTAACGGTAACCAATCAGCACAACGGCAAAAAGGTCAATGTGCGGGTTAACGACCGGGGTCCCTTTGTTTCCGCCCGGATCATCGATGTCTCCCGCGCCGCGGCGGAACAGCTTGATATGCTGGTAACCGGAACCGCGCCGGTGCTGGTCGAGGGAACCGTAAACCCCGGAACAAACGCTGTCCCCGATCAGAGCCAGTTTGCGGCGGGAACAAACGCCGCAGCCCTCTCCGAAGGCGGCTGGACAAACGCGACTTCCCAAGTGGTAACCGCCCTCCCCTCCACCCCGGATACCGTGGTAATACAGCAGCCGGTTCCAGTCCCGGTACAGCAGGTTCTACCTCCAGTACAGCAGGTACAGCAGTACGAACCGGTACAGCAGATTCTGCCTCCGGTACAGCAGATACAGCAGTACGAACCTGTACAGCAGATTCTGCCTCCGGTACAGCAGGTACAGCAGTACGAGCCCGTACAGCAAGCTCCGCCGCCGGTACGGGTGGAGATCGTTACCGCAGAGGCCCCGGCGCCGACCCCTGCTCCGAAACTGACATCCATCACAATCCCGGTCATGAGGCCCAACACGATCTACCGGATACAGGTAGGCTCCTACAAGGTCGCCAAAAATGCCCTGGAAGCCTTCGAAAAGCTCAAGAAAGAGGGCTTAAGCCCGATGTATGAACGGAACGGGGAATATTTCCGGGTGGTGCTTGCGGGCATTCGTTCAGAGGATGTGGAATCGGTAGCCAGAAAAATCGGCGCCGCAGGCTTCGGGCAGCCTCTGTTCCGCATGGAACAGTAGCCCTATCGCGGGCAAAAAGCGCATACAACGGAGGGCGGGGGAATGAAGAACCTTGCTACTCCGCGCCGATGGCCTGCAGGATCTCCCGGGAACGGGCATCGGCGGCTTCGGCTTCGGCATCGCTGCCCTGCTTGCGGTACACTTCGCCCAGGGCGCGCCAGTCCATGGCGAGGCCCCAGGAATTTTCAGCCCGCCGATCCAGGGCCAGGGCTTCTTTGAGGGCCCCAAGCGCTTCACCGTAATTGCCCGCCACGGAGCGGATCGAGCCGATCAGGTACCAGTCGTAGGCGGCATTTTCCAGGTAGTTGTCCTTTTCGTGAACTGCCAGGGCCCTTTTCACCGCCTCTTCGGCTTCGGTAAAACGACCGCTTTCCCTTTCCGCCAGGCCGATAAGCGTCCAGCCCAGGGCCGTGGAAAGTTTGTCGCCTTGTATAAACCCCAAGTCCTGTTCCACCTGGCTTTTTACCTGGGGGGCGCTTTGGGGGCCCGAACCGTCCCGGATAGCCCCGAGCAGCCTTCCCCGGGCGGCGTAGATACGGCAGACGGCGGCCAGTTCCCTATCCGCCTGATCGTTTCCTCCGACAAAGCGGCCTTCCGCCTCCGCCAGGGCGGCGGCCCATTCGGCCTCGGCTTCCTCCCGCCTGCCCTGGGAAAAGAAGATATTCCCCCGGGAAAGGCTTGTGCGGACCCGCAGGGAAAGATCGTCCGCCGCTACCGCAGCCCGCCAGGCTTCGTTGAGGAAGCCCAGGGCGGTTTCAAAATTACCCCGCTCGGTCTCCTGGTTCGCCATGGCAAGCTGGAATTCCCCGGCGTTTCTGAGGTTGAGCGTTTCCGCCGGCCGCTTTGGGG
>JAIRRR010000085.1 GCA_031255875.1 Treponema sp. | reverse complement strand
GGCTTTTCCGGCTTGCCCGTTCCGGCGAGCAGGGGGTACCAGACGATGTAGATGCCGGTAGGAAAGCGGCGCAGCGCCCCGGCCAGGGCCGTCCTTACCGCCCCGTAGTCCTCCCTCAGTTCGTAGGAAGGGTCGGTAAAAATACAGCCGCGCCGCTCCCGGGGCGGCAGCAGGGCCTTGAGGGCGGTAAGGCCGTCTTCCCGCCGCGCCATAAAGCGCCGGCCCCGGCCGAATTCTTCCGCGAGCAGGGCGAAATCCGCCGGGTGCAGCTCGAAAAACGCGGCCCTGTCCCGCTCCCCGAGCAGGGACCGGATAAGGGCCGGGGAACCGGCGTACCGGGGGAGGCCGCCCGCCGCAGCGCCGGCGTCCGTGGCCGGCAGGGCCGCTGCCGCCGCCTCCAGATACCGCGACAGGAGCGGCAGCCCCGCTACGGCGGACTTCGGCTTTCCGTCCGAGTCCAGGAGCCGGCCGATGCCGCCGATCCATTCCTGCCCCGCCCTCCGGCGGACGGCTTCTTCGCGCTGCGGCGGCATTTCCAGGGCGTAGCTCCCGGCCCCGGCGTGGGTATCGACCGCGAGAAAAGGCTTCCCCTTCCGGCCCAGGTAATCCAGACAGTGAACGAGGACGCAGTGCTTCAGCACGTCCGCAAAGTTTCCCGCGTGGAAGGCGTGGCGGTAACTCAGCACTGCCGGTATCCCTCAAACCCCGGGAAAGGCCGCCCCCCCGTCATTCTGCCGGTTCTCATTGAGTCTATATTTCACCGCGTGGATATTGCTGTCAACCGTGCCTTTTGAGACGCCCAAAATTCTGGCCACCTGCCGGTTGCTGGCCCCGCTTTTTATGGCCTTGAGCGCCCTCTTCATGTTCTTGAGCCGCTTTTCCGCCCGTTCCAGCCTCTTCTGCATTATATAATACCGCGGCGTCCCCTCGGCCGAGGTATTGCGCCGGTGTTCGAACGTTTTGCAGCGGAAATACTGCCCGTAGATCCGCTCCCTCAGGCTCCGTATTTCCAGATCCTGCTCAAAACGTATGCTCCTCATATCCTCAACCATTTGCATCAGCTTCTCCTCCCCCACGCCGATGGCCGGGGCCGCGCGGGCGATAAAATCGTCCGAAACAAAACAGTAAGACTTGAGCAGCAGGATCAGCGCCTGCCGGCGGTTCGCGATAGGGCGGAAGGGCCGCTTCGGGGCCGTTTCGGCAAGATAATCCGGCTCCGGGTTGTGAACGGCCATTTCCGCCGCCGCGGCGTTCCAGTAGCTCCTCTCGATAATCCGGTGTTCCCTTTCGGCCAGCCGGAATTCCTTGGCGCTAAGCCGTACCAGGGTAGTAAGATACGCCGTAAACGAGGCCCCCTCGTACCGGTAATTGCCGATACAGCGGCTAAGCCTGGGGTAGAGCCAGCAGAGGAAGTCAACGCATTCTTCCTCCTCCCAGTCGTTCAGGTAAAAGCTCCGGCAATTGTTCAGAATATGTTCAAAAATAAATCCTTCCAGCTCCTTTTTGCTGATCTCGCCTTCGTAGAATTGAGCCAGACAGGAATCCAGCGGTAGATGATCCTGCATATTCACGCTCCTTCCAATTGATATATAAGGAATAGGGGTTAGCGGGGCCGTTTCGCTTCAACAGAAATGACAAAAGTAAGTGAAAACAGGACAATTACGCGCCACCTCGCGAATCGGCCCGGGCCGGGAAGCCCCGCCCCCGCTCAAGCCGTGAAAATTCCCGCGACGGCCCTTGCAGAGCCGGGCAAAAACCGCTATATTTGATCCCGAGGCGGGGGAATGATTTTTCAAGGAGGATTCGATATGAAATTCCGGGTTTTGGTTACCCTCTTTGCCCTGGCGCTGGCGGCTTTTCCGGCCCTGGCCCAGGAAACGGATTCCGGTTCTTCTTCCAAAAAATTCGAAAACGAATCGGAATACTATCCCGTGTTCGTGCAGGTCGAAAAAGTCTACAATTATGCCAAGGGTTACATAGTCACCTACCGCAAGGGGCCTTTCCAGATGGCCAACGCCTATCTTCCCCTGGAATGGTTCAGCGGGACCTCGGGCAAAGGGGAAATACTCCGCCAGGGCGCGGGGAATGCCTGGCCCAGGCTCGTGGTGTACTACAAGGGCGGCGAAATGAGCCATGTGCGGCTCTACGTGCACCGGGACCGGAATCACGAAACCTGGGGGGTGGCCCGCGCTTCCAGGGAACTGGACAGCAAATTTGAGAATGTAGAAGATTTAAAACTCGAATTCTGATGCTTGCCGCCGTAATTTGCCCGTTTTTGCCCGCTCCATGCGTCCGCCGGGGTTAGAATATGGCCGAGTTCGCGCCGGTCCCCCGGCTTCTGCTTGATTTTATCCACCAGGGCGCCAAATTCCTTTTGGCAGGCCACAAAGATCCCGACGGCGACTGCGCGGGGAGCCAGCTTGCCCTGGCCTCCGCCCTGGAGCGGCTCGGCAAGAAAGCCGTCCTCTGCTCGGCGGGGCCTTTCAGGCGTCCGGAGCTGTCCCCCTATGCGGGCCGTTTCGCCTCGCGGATAAGCGGGGAGGATCGCGAAGGGGCCAGGGTGATCATTGTCGATTGTTCCGATCTTGAGCGTACCGGGGATATCGGGCCCCAGATCGAGGGCCTGCCCCGGGCCGTGATCGATCACCATATTACCAACAGTTCGGAGGGCGGCTCGGTACTTTTCCTGGATGTCAGGGCGCCGGCTACGGCCCTTATGGTTTTCGCGCTGATAGAGGCGCTGGGCCTGCCCCCTTCAAAGGAAGAGGCCGAGTACCTCTTCCTGGGGCTTTGCACGGACACCGGCTTTTTCCGCCATCTGGACCATACCGGGGCCGGGGCCTTCCGCTGCGCCGCCCGGATGACGGAGCTGGGGGCCAGCCCCAAACATACCTTCAGGGCGATCAGCGGCGGGAAGAGCTTTGAATCCCGGAAACTCCTGGGGCTGGTGCTCGCCCGCGCGGAAGCCTTTTACGACGGCAAACTGGTCGTTTCCTCGGAGAATTACGAGGAAGCCCGGGGCCTGGGCGCGCGGGGCCGGGATTCGGATACGCTTTACCAGCTCATTATGGCGGTCAGGGGGGTGGAAGCCGTCGCGATTATCCGCCAGGAAGAGCCGGACAGATGCAGCCTGGGCTTCCGCAGCCGGGACCGGGTAAACGTGGCGGAAATTGCCCGGCAGTTCGGCGGCGGCGGGCACAAAAACGCGTCGGGCGCAACGCTAAGCGGCACGGTGGCTGAACTCAGGCCGCGCGTCATCGCGGCGTTCAGCGCCCAGCTGGCAGTTTGCTGCGCTTCGCGCTAAAATCCTGCAAACTGCGTCGGACCGAAGGTTCGCAGCGCGCCGGATAATCGGGATTTTTGCGTTGCAAACGGCGCAAAAATCCACAAGCGCAACAGGCTGCTGGACGCCGCGCCGGAGACGGGCCGAAAATGAAGAAGGAACGGGAACGATGAGAAGGCGAAGATCGGAGGCAGGACCGGGTGGATGAGGGGCAGTTGGCCTACATGGCCAGCCGCCTGGCGCTGGGAGCCGCGGCGGTTTTTTTTGCGATTGTCTTCTGGTCAAAAACCAGGGACACGGTGTGGATGCTCGTCATAATCGGCGTCATTGCCGGGTACGCGGAGGCCGTGTACTCGGTCCTGGAGGCCCTGGGGATAGCGGGCCAGGCGGGACCGGCCCTCGGGTCCGTGCCGCTTTTGTCGATTCTGCTGGCCAACCTGCCGGCGGCGTTCTTCCTCGCCGCCTTTGCGACGGCGGCGGCCCGCAAGTACCGGAAGCGCCTGTAAGAAGCGGAAATTCAGGCCGGAAATACCCGGCCGGGAAATATTGGAAATATCTTAAAAATACGGAGGCATTGTTATGAAAGCATTGTTCTTGGGTTTGGTTTTTATTCTGGCCGCGGCGCTCGCCGTTGTCCCGGCCGGCCTGGGCTGGTGGGCCGACGTGCTCGCCTTCCTGCGGGGCGCGGCGCCGGTAATCGCCGTCTTTATCGGGATTATCGCGGTTTTTATCGGCATTGCCGACATCAAGGACCGCGCCGAGGCCAAAAAAGAGGAGACGCCGAAGGAGGGGGGCCCGAAAGAAGACGCGCCGGAGGCGAAATCCTAACCGGCAGTTTGTTG
>JAIRRR010000071.1 GCA_031255875.1 Treponema sp. | reverse complement strand
CAGGGTGCGGGTATTCCCTCTGACCCCAAGATGAGAATCCAGCTCTCTGAAATCAACTATAACTTTGCGGTTTCGGCGGTCAGCACGCTTTTTGACTCCGGCAAAAGGCCGAATGCGTTTTTCTGCGCTTCCGATGTCCTGGCCGCAGCCGCTATAAAGGTGGGGATGCGGAAGGGGTTTTCGATACCCGATGACATTGCGGTGGTAGGCTTTGATAATGTGGACATTTCCGTTATGACGAACCCCACGATTACTACCATAAGTCAGCCGCAGTACCAGCTCGGGTTTTCAAGCTGTGAGCTTTTGATCGAGTATATTACCAACCCGCAAATTCCCCTGCACAATATAATACTGGAAACTGAGCTTCTCGTAAGAGAGTCGACCACGATAAAACAGGGATAGGGCCGCGTGTAACGGATTCCTGAATTCCCCGGCAGGGCTAAAAAAAGCACTCGACGCCCTGGCCCGCGAAAACCCGCCGGTATTCTTCCAGGTCTTCCCGGCGGAGCTGGGGGACGCCCTGCATGGGGTACGGCAGCCCCAGCATTTCGTACTTTTTTTCGCCGAATTGGTGAAAGGGCAGCAGCTGGGCCTGCTTTAGCCCTGCCGAAACGAGAAGCCGGGAAAAGCCCAGGGCGTCCCCGGGGGAATCGTTGAAGCCGGGGATGACGGGGATCCGGGGAAGTACGGTTTTTCCCGCGGCAAGGGCGGCGGCGAGGTTGGCGAGGATGGGATCGTTGTAGACGCCGGTCCCCTGAAAATGGCGTTCCCTGTCGTAATGCTTTAGGTCGAAGAGCAGCAGATCCGCCGCTTCCGCGAGGCGACGGAAAACGGCGGGCGGGGCGTAGCCGGTGGTTTCGAGGGCGCGGTGTATGCCCTCGCGCCCGAGGGCTTCCAGCAGTCTGCGGGCGAACCGCGCCTGGGCCAGTACCTCGCCGCCGGAAAGGGTTACGCCGCCCCCGGATTCCTCGTAAAAGGGCCGGTCTTGCAGGCATATACGCAGGGTTTCCTCCAGGGAATAGCCCTGCCCGTTTAGGGAAAGGGCCCCGCGCGGGCATTCCCGGACGCAGGCCCCGCAGGCGGTACAGGCCTTGCGGTTTATGGAAAGGCCTTCCCCGATTGCGCGGGCCGGGCAGATCGCGGCGCAGCGCAGGCAGCGGGCGCATTTCGCGCTTTCCCGCAGGACGGAACCGGCGGCTTCCCTGGCTTCGGGATTCGAGCACCAGGGGCAGGAAAGGGGGCAGCCCTTGAAAAACACGACGGTCCGTATGCCGGGGCCGTCGTGCAGGCTGAATTTCTGGATGTTGGAAAGAAACGCCGTATCGTCCGGCTTCGCGCCTGGGCTGCCCATAACTATATGGTACGCCCTGCCCGGGCTATTGTAAAGCGATATTTACTAAAATAACAAAAATAATTACTAAGGTAACTAATTTTATTGATTAAAGTAAAATATCGGGATATATTGTAAGCGGGGATCGCGGCGGGGGGGTAGGCCGGGACCCTGGCCCGGCCGCAGGCGGGCCGGGCGGGGCCTGCGTCCGCCCGGCATTGCCCGCTCGGTAACAGGCCCCCCTCCCGGATAGCGGGAGAGCTTACCTACGGGGCGGGAATATGAGAGAATGGGCCTGCGCGGATACGAACGGCGGATGCTGCCGGAGGAGGCTGGGCTATGGAGCAGTACACGGTAGGGGTCGATGTCGGCGGGACCAAGACGGCATACGGGCTGCTGGACGGGGGGAAGAATATTGTCGCCCGTTTGAGCCACGGTTCGGACGCGGCCTGTTCCCCGGAAGCTTTTTTCGGCCGTATTGCCGGCAATGTCCGGGAGCTTATGGCGGCCGGCCATGTGCGGAAGGGGGATCTCCGGGGCGTCGGGGTGGGGGTGCCTTCCTTTGTCCTGTTCGAGGAGGGGCGTATCGTCAAGACTTCCAATCTGCCGAATCTCCGCGACTTTCCGGCCCGGGCCTACCTGGCGGAAAAGCTGGGGGGCGTGCGGGTGATTCTGGACAACGACGCCCACGCTGCGGCTATCGCGGAACACCGGCTGGGGGCGGGGCGGGGTTTTGACAGCCTGCTCTACTGCCCGGTGAGCACGGGGATTTCGTCGGCTATCATTATCGGCGGCAGGATATTCCGGGGGAGTTACGGCTGGTCGGGCGAGAGCGGGCACATGATAATGACGCCGGACGACGGCGTGGAGTGCGGCTGCGGGAACCGGGGCTGCGTCATGTCCTGGTGCTCCGGCTCGATGATAGCGAAGCACGTTCAAAACTGGATCGACGCGGGGGAGAGATCCTGCATCCCGGAATTTGCCGGGGGCGGCGAGATTAGCTGCCTCCATATTGAGCGGGCCTACAACGCGGGGGACGCCCTTGCCCGCCGGGCCGTCGCGCAGATGATCAAGTACCTGGGCGTCTGGACCTACAATCTCTACGTGACTTTTAATATCAGCTGCTTTGTGTTCGGCGGCGGCCTTTTGAAGATGTGGAGGAACCTTGAGGGCGACGGGAAGGGCGGCAATCTGCTCGAAAGCATGAAGGCGGTGTTTGACGGGTACAACCGGAACGATATGCCGGTTTATTTTAAGGAGGCGGAACTGGGCGACGACTTCGGCGTCATCGGCGCCTCGGAATTATTGTTTTAGGAAAAACAGCTATTGTTCTGGGAGAAACGGCTATGGAAAGCAGCTTTGGAACACTGACAGCGCGGATGAATCGGTTCCGCCTGAAGCTCTTAAACGCGAATCCCCGGGTCTGCGTCGAGCGGGCGGTAATCACCACCGACACGTACCGGGAAAACCTGGACCAGCCCCTGGCCCTGAAGCGGGCGCTGATGTATAAAAACGTGCTGGAAAAGATGAGCGTCTTTATCGAGGAGGAAACCCTGATCGCGGGGAACCACGCCTCGAGCAACCGGGCGGCCCCGGTCTTCCCCGAATACGCGATGGACTGGGTTATCGCGGAACTCGATGAATTTGAAAAGCGGGACGGCGACCGTTTCTCCATTACCGAAGAAAACAAGCGGGCGCTGAGGGAAATCGCCCCGTTCTGGCGTCACAACACGGTCAAGGACCGGGGGCTGGCCGCCATGCCCGCGCGGGCGAAGGTTTTCTACGACCTGGGGATAATCAAGGCCGAGGGGAACATTACCTCCGGGGACGCGCACCTGGCGGTGGACTACCGGCGTATGCTGCGGGAAGGGCTTCTGGAGTACAAGCGGCGGGCGGAGGAAAAACTGGCGGCCCTGGACCTGACGGACTGCCGGAACCTGGCGAAGTCCTACTTTTACCGGGCGGTTTCCCTGGCGGCGGACGCGACGCTTGCCTTCGCGCAACGCTACGCCCGCCTTGCCCGGGAAATGGCGGAAACGGAACAGGGCGAAAAGCGGCGGGCGGAACTTCTTGAGATGGGGAGGATTCTGGACAAGGTTCCGGCAGGGCCCGCCGAATCTTTCCGGGAGGCGGTGCAGTCCCTGTGGCTCGTGCACCTGTGCCTTCAGATAGAAAGCAACGGCCACTCCCTTTCCTACGGGCGCATGGACCAGTACCTTTACCCTTACTACGAGAAGGATTTACGGGCGGGGGGCATCGACGCCGAAGGCGCCTGCGAGCTTTTGACTAACCTGTGGCTTAAAACATTTACCATTAACAAGATACGGAGCTGGAGCCACACCCGCTTTTCCGCCGGGAGCCCGCTCTACCAGAACGTTACCATAGGCGGGCAGACCGTTGCCGGGGAAGACGCGGTAAACCCGCTTTCGTTCCTCATCCTGCGCAGCGTCGCCCAAACGCGGCTTCCCCAGCCGAATCTGACGGTGCGTTACCACAGGCTGCTTAACGAAGATTTTATGAAGGAATGTATCGAGGTGGTGCGCCTGGGTTTCGGAATGCCGGCCTTTAACAGCGACGAGGTTATCATCCCCTCGTTTATCGCGAAGGGGGTGAAAAAAGAGGACGCGTACAACTACAGCGCCATAGGCTGCGTGGAAGTGGCCGTTCCGGGCAAATGGGGCTACCGCTGCACGGGCATGAGCTTCCTCAACTTTCCCAAGTCCCTGCTTATCGCCCTGAACGACGGCGTTGACCTTGAATCCGGGACCAGGGTCTGCGAAGGGGCGGGGCACTTTACGGCTATGCGGTCCTTTGACGAGGTGATGGGTGCCTGGGACAGGATTATCCGCGAATTTACCCGGCAGTGCGTCATTATCGATTCGGTCTGCGACACGGTGCTGGAACGCGATACGGCGGATATCCTGTGCTCGGCCCTGTGCGACGACTGTATCGAGCGGGGCCTTAACCTGAAGGAGGGCGGCGCGGTCTACGACTTTATCAGCGATCTCCAGGTGGGCATTGCCAACCTTGCCGATTCCCTTGCGGCGATAAAAAAGTGCGTGTTCGAGGACAAGTCGGTAACGGCCGGCGAACTGTGGAACGCGCTGGAGCGGAATTTCGAGGGGGCCGAGAACGAGCGCATACGGGAACTTTTAATCGCGGCCCCGAAATACGGCAACGACGACGATTACGCCGACTCCCTTGTCCGCGCCGCCTACGACATCTACATTGACGAGATGAAGAAGTACCGCAACACCCGCTACGGCCGGGGGCCCATAGGCGGCGTGTACTACGCGGGCACCTCTTCCATTTCGGCGAACGTGCCGCAGGGCGCGGGCACCACGGCGACCCCCGACGGGCGCAGGGCCGGCGAGCCCCTGGCGGAGGGCTGCTCCCCCTCGCACGGGATGGACAAAAACGGGCCGACGGCGGTGTTCAAATCCGTGTCCAAGCTGCCCGTCCCGGAAATTACCGGCGGCGTTCTTTTGAACCAGAAGCTCACGCCCGCCATGCTCGAATCCGGGGAGAACCGGGCCAAGCTGGCGTCCCTGCTCCGCGCCTTCTTCAACCGGCTCGGCGGCTTCCACGTGCAGTTCAACGTGGTGTCCCGGGAAACCCTGCTCGACGCCCAGGCCAGCCCGGAAAAGCACCCGGACCTTATCGTCAGGGTGGCCGGCTACAGCGCGTTCTTCAGCATGCTTTCCCGGCAGACCCAGGACGACATAATCGCGCGGACGGAGCAGGTCCTGTAGGGAGCATCCGGGGGCCTGGCCGGGGCCCGGATGTTTTACTCGAATTCAACGTTCTCGATAAATATCTGGTTAAAGTACTTATCCTCGGGCAGGCTGTACTCCTGCGACTGTTCCACGATTTCTTCGATCTTTTCCCCGGCGTCGCGGTCCAGAAGGTACTTTACCGTGCCCCCGAGGGCGCTGTTCCCGATGAGCGAAACCCTGGGCTTGAGTTCCTGGGGGATAAGGCCGATTCCCGCGCCGCTTTCAAAGTTCATGTTATAGCCGAAGCCCCCGGCTATGTAGAGGGTCTTTACCGCGCCGTAATCCGTCCCCGTGTGGCGGAGCAGGGCTTCCATGCCGGAACGGATGGCGCTCTTGGCAAGCTGGAGTTCCCGCACGTCCTTCTGGATGAATTTGATGTCCTCGCCTGCGGGGGTCTTTGCCAGCGCCAGATCCCCGATGCCGGCGGCGAATTTCCCGCTGTCTTCTATAAGGCCGTTCCGCAGCCCGTGGTACACAATGTCTATTACCGCGGAACCGCATATCCCCGTAGGCGGCTTGTCGCCGATGGTTTTAATCTCGAATCTGCCGTTGCGGTAGCTTGCCTGGGAAATCGCCCCCGGAACGCTGCCCGTGCCCCAGAGTATGTTCCCGCCCTCGAAGGCCGGCCCCGCGGCGGTGGCGGTGCAGAGCAGCTTTCCGTCTTTTACCAGGGCCATCTCGCCGTTGGTGCCTATGTCCATGAAGAACACCGGGTCCGCGCTTTTGTGGAGCTCGGTGAAAAAAAGGCCGGCGCTTATATCCGCCCCCACGTAGGTGGAAATTCCCGGCAGTATTGCCACCGGGCAGGAAAGGTCCCCTTCGAAAAGTTCCCGGTAGGAGCAGCGTACAAAGTCAAGGGTAACGGGGGTAAAGGGAACAACGCCCAGGGTGGCGCAGCTCAGGTTGAGCAGCAGGTGGAGCATGGTGGTATTTCCCGCTATCGCGATCTTTGCCACCGCCTTCCCGCTCACCCCCTGGTCCCGGCACAGCGTTTCTGCGCCCGCGGCTATCTGGGCGCGCACGGCCCCGCTCATTTTGGCAAGGTCCCCCTTTCCCGCCCGCTCCATACGGGAAATAACGTCCGCCCCGAATTCGCGCTGTTTGTTGACCACGGAGAGCCGCTGTTTTATTTCCCCGCTTTCAAGGTCCGCCAGGGCCATGGCCAGCGTAGTAGTGCCAATGTCTACCGCGATCCCGTACACCGGCTCTTTCCCGCGCGTAACGGCGGCAATGCGCCCCCGTTCCCGGCAGACGGAAACACTGCCGCCTTCGGTTTCCGCGAGAACGGCGATGCGCCCAAGCTCGTCAAGGGAGAGGGCGCCTTTGCGGCCGCCCGCGACCTGGCGGGCAAAACTTAGGGCCTGTTTTTTCAGGGGGAAATCTTCCCGCTCCAGGGCGTTGGCCCGCTGGTTCCCGGCGTCAAAACTGTCTACCGCGCGGAATTCCTTTTCCGCGTCTTTGGGGATGGCGAGGCTGACCGGGCCGGCGGGGCGGACGGAGCAGGCCAGACGGAACCCGGCCTCGATCTCCGCCGGGGAAAAATACGCGCGGCAGGCGGCGGAAGGCTCCAATTCGCCCGATATAAGCCTGACGCGGCATTTGCCGCAAGTACCCCTGCCGCCGCAGATGGCCGGGATATAGGCCCCCGCCCCCTGCAAAATTTCCAGCAGGCTCTTTCCGCCGGAATCCCCCGCGCCCCGCACGGGGACGAGCTTTTCCCCGCCGTCTTCGGTGATCACCGTGATTAAAATTTCGTCCAATTGGGTTCCTCCCCGTTAGTGTCCCTGGCAAAGCAAACGTAGAACAGACGCCGCGGCCAGTGTACCACAATCCCGGTTTTAGCGCCACCGCGCTGTAATGAATGTGTCAGATGCAATGAATGGCGGCAATTCGTTCTATTGACTTGTTCCCCGCGCGCGGATAAATTGATTCGTAGCGAAGGGTTTCATACCCAAGAACCCGCTTGCGCGGGGGATCTTTAGGGTGAGATTGTTCATTGCAGAGGAGTGCGGAATGACCTACAGTATCGCAATGGCCGGGAAGGGGGGCGTGGGAAAAACCACCCTCTGCGGCCTTTTTCTCAATTACCTCGCCGAAACCGGCAAAGGCCCCGTCCTCGCGGTGGACGCGGACCCGAACTCCAACCTGAACGAAGTGCTGGGCGTGGAAAAGTCCGCCACCCTGGGCGACATCCGCGAGGAAATCGCCAGGGCGGAACTGGAGGAGAAGAACCCCATCCCCCCGGGCATGTCCAAGCAGGAGTACGCCAATTTCCGCTTTGGTTCCGCCCTTATAGAGGAAGACAGCTACGATATGCTGGTCATGGGCCGCACCCAGGGCAAGGGCTGTTACTGCTTTATCAACGATATATTGAGAGAGGAACTTAAAAAACACTATCAGAATTACCGTTACTTGATAGTTGATAACGAGGCCGGCCTTGAGCATATCAGCCGGGGGATACTGCCGCCCGTGGACCTTATCCTCCTGGTGAGCGACTGTTCCCGCCGGGGCATACAGGCCGCCGGGCG
>JAIRRR010000052.1 GCA_031255875.1 Treponema sp. | reverse complement strand
GGCATGTGCCCGAGCAGGCCGGGGTAATAGCGGGGAAAGGCCTGCTCCGTTACGGTGCGCATGGCGGAAAAGCCGCCCCCGATTCCGAAAAGGGTTTCGTTCATCCGCCGCCGCCTGCTCTCTTCCAGAAGGAGGCTCTGGGTGTCCTCCCGGAAAAACCACAGGGTAAAGGCATCGGCGGCCTTTTTCGCCCGGCCGGTTTTGCTGATGCCGTAGTAAGTGGTGTTCTCCACAAGCGGTATGGTCCCGTCGTCCCCGGCAATCCAGCGGAAATCAAGGCTTTCCTGCTGCTCGCCGGCCAGGGTAAAAAATTCGGAACTTTCCATATAGCAAAAGAGGATGCGCCCGGAAATGGCGAGCCGTGCCGGCGGAATAAAAAAATACTTAAAGGCAAAATCGTCTTCCATATTAATAGTATTGACATCGCTGATCCAGTTGCCGATGTACTGTATTGATTCTTCCAGGGCCCCGCGATTCCAGGCGAGAGGCTCGGCTTCCCGGAATCCGGTATTGAAAAGGGTAGCGGTGACAAAGATAAATTCCTCGTTCCAGGAAGGGGAGAATCCCATTTGGGTAAAAGCGCCGTCCGACTCCTCGTTATAGGCCCCGCCGATTTCCTTAATCTCTCCGGGCTTGACGATAAACAGGTTGGGAAGCATGTGGCTGTTGTCCCCGGAAAAGGCCAGGGCCGGGATGTTGAACGCGACGGGGAGCAAATACTGTTTCTCCTCGATTTTGCCCAGCGAGAGGAGCCGGGAATAAAAAGCGTCGCCGTTTATTTCCTTTTTGAGGAGGTAGTCCAGAGGTTTAAAAAGGCTGCGGGTGGAAGCGCTTTTTAACCAGCTTCCCACTACAATATCCGGATTATCCCCGGCGCCGGCCGGTTTTTGCGTAAGGGAAGCGGAATACCGGGTCTCCACCCGGTATTTATCCTGGCTGGCGTTGAAGTACTCGGCATAAATGGCAAATTCGGGGCGGTCTGTCCGGATAAGCGCCGCGCTGGGTTCCAAAAAACCGCAGGACGCGGTTAAGAGCGCGGCAAGGATTACCGGGAGTTTGACGGGCAAGCCGGCGCGGCAGATTTCTGAAAAACAGGGCTTTCGCATCAAAATATCCTATTATCCCTGTTTGGAGCTTGTCAATCCCGCTATCCCATGTTATTATATACAGTAAATGAATTTCGACTATGTACAGGATCCGGCCGTCCTTCAGATGGTCGAGAGGCTTGGCGAGCATTACCGGGCCAATATTGATACCCGCTTTATCCGTACCGCCCTGCTGCAGATTCCGCTGGAAAAAAACCAATGGGATCTGGTGGAAGATCTTACCAAAGTGGATCAGCTCCGCTCCCAGGGTTATGTGCTGGAAAATTTGTACCGCGAGCTTGCGGCCGCAGCAAGGCTGGTTTCCGTAGCCCGCCGGAATCTGCTCCCGAATATACGGAACCGGGTGCTGACAGTAGGTTCCGGCTCGGGTTCCGACAGGATCCTGCGGGATATGGCGGTGAACGCCTTCGGGACCAACATGGACATTTTCGAAAAAATGGTACAGGAGATTTTTGCCGCCCTGGTACAGATGGACAAGGCCGACCATAAGCACGGCCGCCGCCCGCTCTACAACCAAATGCCCGAACTTGCGGACCTTGTCGGAACGCTGTAGGCGGTAGAAACGCGGCGGCGGGCCGGCCGGAAGTACGGTATTTCAGGCCGGGGCGGCTTTGGACGCGGTTTCGTAAATTATTTCATAAACAGCAGGAATGTCTTTCTCGTCTATCGCCGCGAAGGTGACGCGGAGGTAGTCCCTGCCCAGGGCGATAACGCCGATGCCGCGATCAAGGAGCGCCCGGCGCAGGGTTTCCGCATCCGCGCCGTTGCAGCGGAAGCTCATAAAATAGCCCGAATTAAAGGGCAGCGGGCTGAGCACGGGGTGGCTGGGACGGGAATCAATGAACTGTTTTACCGCCTGGTAGCGGCCCTTGAGGAGGCGGAAAAATTCTTCCTTTTCGGCAGCGCTGCGCCTGTCCGCCATGGTTTTAAGCATCAGATTTTGGGCAGGGGTATTGGCGCAGGAAACCGAAGACCGGATAACGCCCATGTATTTCTTGATGAGCGCGTCGCAGTGTTCCTGTTCCAGCCCCTTTGAACCCAGGGTAACAAACGCCATCCTGAAACCCCAGGTATAGTCTTCCTTGGTAGGGCCGTCGAGCTTGACGGCCAGCACCCGCTCGTGGAGATTCACAAGCCGGCCGAAAATCGATTCCTGGATAATATCTTCCTCGTAAAAAAGGCCGAAGTAGGCGTCGTCGCAGAGCACCAGCGCGTCCCTCCCGCTTTCGGCGATTTCCAGGATCAGGCCCACCAGCGCGTCTTCCTCTTTTCTGGTAGGCGAATACCCGGACGGGTTGTTGGGGAAGTTGAGGATGATTCTGAGGGGCCCGTTTTCCGCCCCGTGTTTCAGGCTCTTTTCAATAGCTTTGAGGTCCAGGCCCGGCCCGCCGTTAAAAAAACTGACGGCCCTGAGATCCGCCTCCCGCCTGTCCCGGAAGACAAGGCTGTAATTGTCCCAGCAGGGATCGCTCGCGATGATCGTCTGGGACGCGTCCAGAAAAAGATCGGCGGTATAGGATATCCCTGCGGTAATGCCGGGAACGACAATGGGCAGGCTTAAATGCTCTTCTTTTATCGAGGGATTCTTGAGGAGTATCTGCTCCTTCCAGGCCTGCCGCGCTTTTTCGACTCCCGCAGTCGGGGCGTAGGCCACGGTTTCCTCGGGGCTCAGGCCGGGAAGCTCGCCGGCAATGGCGGACATCATCAGGGGCCTGCCCCGGGAGTAGGCCATGCCGATGGTAGCGTTGGCCATAAACGCCCTGGCCTTCGCTTCGGCGGACTGGGCGATAATGCCCCTGGGAAAGTAGATGCGCCTGCCGAAGCCGGACAGGAGCCTGCCCGCGACAGTACCTTCAAGAACGGAGTTGAGTTCAACAGCCAGCGGATTCATATTGAAAGATAATCCGCCAAAAAGGCCGGGAGAGTCAAGGACTCTTCCGGCTTGGCAGATCCCGTTCGATCCGTATCTCTTCGCCTTTGCCAAACGACGGGCCGGTTTGCCGGGTTCAGGGGCCGATGACCCGGAGACCTAGATCGTTGCTTCGCAGATAGGGGGCGCTGGAATTCCGGTAGTAAACCGAGCTGTCCGAAGGGCCGGTATACCAGCTTCCGCCCCGATAGCAACGGCGCCGGTTTTCATAAATATTGTAGCACCATTCCCATACATTCCCGTTCATATCCTTGAGCCCTATGCTGTTTGGGGTCTTTTGCCCCACCGGGTGGGTTGTTTGATCGGCGTTGCCCAAAAACCACGCAAAATTACCAAG
>JAIRRR010000018.1 GCA_031255875.1 Treponema sp. | reverse complement strand
TTGTCTCCCTGCGCCAGGGCGAAAGACAGGGGAATTTGCAAAAAAACAAACAGCAGCCCGACAAAAAAGAACCGAAATCTCATAAACGGACTCCAAATGCTGAAACGCTGGAAATGACGCTCCCCGCCCTGAAGGGCGGTATATGCCTGCTAGCCAGGCTCCTAGAAACAGCTTGCAATAGCCCCTTCGAGCGCGTCAAGATGGGGATCAATCAGGGCAATGGGATCGCATTGATTGTGCAGCAACGTAAGGTTATAGGGAACTTTTATGGCCTGGCCGGTGGCCTCCCTGACAATGGAGGTCTCCCTGGCAGGGTGCCCCGTGGCGAGGATCACGGTATGGCCCGACGGATCAAGGCGCGGGGCAAGCTCTTCCGCCGCCGCGAAAGCCACCGCGCTGTGGGGGTTGAGGAAAACGCCGTATTTTTTATAGGCCCTTCCCATGGCATCCAGGGTAGCGGCGTCGCTCACCGACGCGGGATAGACCATGTTCCGCATAACCGCCGGAGCCTCATCGTAGAAAGAAGCCAGGCGTTCGTAATTGGAAGGCTCGGTCACGTCCAGCGCGGGGGATTTGGTGGAGATAAGGGGACGGGGGGCAAAGACCTTGCCCTTGATAAAATCCCCGAAGGCGTTGTTCGCGTTCATGGCGGCAAAAAAGCCGTTCACGGGCATGCCGAATTTCCACGCGTAAAGCCCGGCGATAAGATTGCCGAAATTCCCCGACGGCACGCTAAAGTAGAGATCGCCGATCAGCGATTTTTTGATCTTGGTAAAGGCGTAGAGGTAATAAAAAGCCTGGGGGATAAGCCTGCCCACGTTGATGGCGTTTGCGCTGGTAACCCCGTACCGTTCCGCGAAAGGCCGGTCGGTAATCGTTTCGGCAACCAGCCGCTGGCAGTCGTCAAAAGTACCCCGGACCTGGATGGGGATGATATTCCCCCCGTTGGGGACAAAGGTCGCCGGGTCCAGGGCCCTGATAGGGCCCGAAGGGTAGAGTATTACCGTGGTGACCCCGGGGCGGTTCCTGAAAGCCGCGGCAATGCTTGCCCCGGTGTCGCCGCGCGCGGCGGAAAGGACCATGGAACGGCCGCTGCTTTTGAGCAGTTCTTCCAGTACCGCGGCGAGGAAAACAACGCCGAAGTCCTTAAAAACTCCGGTAGGCCCGTTGTAGAGGTTGAGCAGGGAGAAACGCTCGTCGAGCTGCGTTAGTTCAGGCTCGAAAACAAAGGCGCTCTCGGCAACCCGTGAGGCTGAAAACGGGTTCAGCTCGCCCTGGAGCAGAAGGGGCGTTATTATGGAAACCAGCTCGGGATAACTGGTTTCGGAATCCATATGGAGGAAAACTTGCCGCATATCCATGACTGAGGCCGGAACATAAAGCCCTCCCCCTAAAGGCAGGCAGCGGAGCGCCGCCTCCTTAAAACTTACCGGGGCTTCATGCGAACGGGTAGATCGAAACTGCATGGCTGTCCTTAACACTCACGGTTCACCGCATAAAACGAAGAAGCGCCGGAGCGTCAAATTCCGGAACCGCTTCTTTGGGTTGATATCCGCAACAGGCGGGCTGCGCAAATCCCGCCATACTTATAATCTAAGCCTTCAAAGGGCCGGCGGCAAGTGCTTCCGGGTGCAGACGCTCCCGTTTATCTGTGGTACAATTACCGCATGAACCGATCAGCGATTCCGGCGGGCAGGAAGGTCGCCATCCTCGGCTGCGCGGATTACCAGGGCGAGCAGCTCTATAACAGCCTGAAAAGCGCGGCGGAGCTTGCGGGCGGCTTTAACGTCCAGGGCAGGACGGTGCTCCTCAAGCCCAACATCGTTTCCGATTCGGCCCCGGAAAAGGCGATCGTTACCCACCCGCTGTTTCTGGAAGCGGTTATCCGGCTTGTCCGGGAAGGCGGGGCCAGACGCATCCTGGTAGGCGACAGCCCGGGGCTCCAGCCCCCGGGTTTTACCGCGAAAATTTCCGGCCTGGGAGAAACGGCCCGGCGTAACGGCGCCGAATGGGTGGATTTTACCCAGAACAAAACCGAAGTCGCCTGCCCCGAGGGGAAGACGCTCAAGCGCTTCACCCTTACCGCCGCAGTGGAAGAGGCTGATTATATCATCAGCCTGCCGAAACTCAAGACCCACCAGCTCCTGTACTTTACCGGCGCGATGAAGAACCTCTTCGGCCTTATCCCCTCGGTCCAGAAAAGCGCCCTCCATGTCCGGCTTCCCGGCCGGGACTCCTTTGCCTCCATGCTTGTGGACCTGAACGCCGCGCTTATGGCGGACTACGCCTTTATGGACGCCGTGGTAGGCATGGAAGGCCCCGGACCCGGCTCGGGAACCCCCCGCAAAATCGGCCTGGTCCTCGCTTCGCCGAACCTCCTTGCCCTGGACGCGGCCGCCTGCGAAATCATAAATTACCCGCCGGACAGGATACCTGTCTGCCGGGAAGCCCTGTCCCGGGGCATCTGGCTGAAGGACTTTTCCGAAATCGAGTACCCGGCTCTCAAGCCCCAGGACGCGGCCGTACCCGGTTACCTCAAGATCCCCTTCAAAAGCACCGGAAACCAGCTTTTGGAAATGCTCCTCCCCAAATTCCTCCGCAAATTCCGCGAACGCTTTATCCCCCGGCCCGTCATAGATCCGGCGGTCTGCGTCCGCTGCGGGGACTGCACCCGGATCTGCGGTTCCCGGGCGATGAGCTTCCAGGGCGAGGGCCGGGAACGGCGCGTGTCCATCGACTACCGGGTCTGCATACGCTGTTACTGCTGCCATGAAATCTGCCCGGTAAAGGCCATTGACATCAAAAATCTCAAGGGGCCTGTCGCCACGCGGGCCTAATCGGCCGGGTTTGGCCTGCGGACTCCCATGCAAGCCGGAACAGGGCTTTTTGCCGTGCGTCGTACCGGCTCCCGGCAGATCTCCGCTATGGGGGCGGCGCGAAAAGCCGCCGGCATCCTTCCCGAAATTTACGCTTGACATCTATACGGCTATCAAGTATATTCTGTTTATGGCTGAGGAAATTTTACGCGAACCGCAGATGGGGCTTACCTTTGAGAAGGTCTGGGCCTTGTTCCAGGAATCGGAGCGCCGCTTCCGGGAGACGACGGAACGGATAATGCAGGAGACGGACCGCCGGATGAAAGAGACGGACCGCCGGATGCAGGAGACGGACCGCCGGATGCAGGAGACGGACCGCCAGATGCAGGAAACGGACCGCCGGATGAAAGAGACGGACCGCCAGATGAAAGAGACGGACCGCAAAATCAGCAATCTGGGCAGCAGGATCGGCGATCTGGTGGAACAGATGATCGTCCCCAACATCCTGGAAAAATTCAAAAACAAGGG
>JAIRRR010000274.1 GCA_031255875.1 Treponema sp. | reverse complement strand
GCGGAAGGCGAGGAAGCCGGGGAAGAGGAAACAGGCCCCACGCCGGAACAGAAGATCCTGGAAATGGACATAAAAACTTCTTCCCTGGGCGAACTTGCCGCCTGGTGCCGGAGCCTGGGGCTGAGCGAGGGGGGCAGCAGGGAACAGATGATGGAACGCCTGCGCGGCTACTACGAGCTTCCCCCGCCGCCCGGCGCGGGAACGCAGGAAGAAGACGGGGACTCGAAAAGAAAGAACATCATCATCGAATCCGCCCGCAATACCGAGTACTTTACCTTGCAGACGGTTGACGAGGAATACGCCCGGCTTACGGGGAACGTGGTACTGACCCTCAGTGACGGCGATACAAACTACCGGATACAGGCCGAGGAGATTCTTTTCAACCGGACCAGGAACATCATATCCGCGTCGGGCAGCGTCGAGTTTCTCAGGGACGATGGAAACACGAAAGAAACCTTCCGGGGCGAACAGGTCACCGTAGACCTTGACAACTGGGCCAGTGTTTTTATGGACAGCGTTTCCGAGCGGTCCATGGGCAGCGACGAAAACGTTTTCCGTTTTTCCGGGTCGCTCATTACCCGCAGCGACGAGAAGGCCACCATCCTTACCGATGCAAAAATTACAAACGGCTCAAGCGAAGAGGCTTTCTGGTCTATCGACGCTTCCAAGCTCTGGCTGCTTCCGGGGAACGACTGGGCTTTTTTCAACGCGGTACTCAAAGTAGGGGAAATACCGGTACTATGGCTGCCCGTCTTCTTTTACCCTTCGGACGAAATTATCTTCCACCCGGTTTTCGGTTACCGCTCCCGGGAGGGAAATTTCGTACAAACCACGACCTATCTCTTCGGCCGCCCCAGGGCAAAAAGCTCTTCGGAGGCCAGTTCCATCACCAAGATAATGGGCGGTAACACGGATGACGAAAAGGAACAGCACGGCATCTTTCTGCGCAGTACCGGGAAAAAGAACCAGGACCCCAATGAAAAACGCCTGTCCTTTATGCTCGACTCCTATGCCAACATGGGGATCTACACCGGGACCGAATTCACCCTGCCGTCCACCGGGAGCCTCAGCTCCCTCAGCATTTCCGGCGGGCTGGGCTTTACCAGAAATGTGTATCAAATAAACAATTCGTACACCCCCTTCCCCCACAACGACAGCGTCAGCGAATGGAACACTTCCCGCCTGTTCTCCATAACCGTGCCGTTCCGCTACCGGCTGGATTCTTCCGCTTCCTTTATCCTTCCCGGCGGCAGGCTTTCACTCACGTTCCCCTTCTATTCGGACATCTACGTCACCAGGGATTTTATGGACCGGGCGGAGGAAATGGACTGGTTTAACATGATTAAACAGGGGAACAACCAGGGTACGGACGCGGATACCGATCTGACTCAGAATTTACTGGGCTATTACGACTGGCGCATTTCCGGCTCCTTCAATCCCAGGCTGGATTTTCTCAATCCCTATGTTTCTTCCATTTCCATTTCCAATATTTCCAGTACCCTTGCCTTCCGCCACCGGAATTCCGCATACTGGCCGAGCGCCGTTAATACGACCGACATTTTGCCTGACAGAATATTTTACTATCCCGATAAGCTCACCATCCTTTCATTGAGCGCGTCGATTCAGGGGACGCCCCTGTCGCTGGGGGGCAACAGGAATTCCGGCTCCGGCGCGGCCGAAACAACGCCCGAATACGACGATCCCTTTAAAGGCATCGGTACTCCCTATTCCCCCTGGAAGGAAGACGAGGAAGAAGAAGCCGGGGCTCAAAGCGATTTGCCCTACGATCTCAAGCCGCCGGAACTGGCCGCCAGATTTAACATCCCTATTCCGGGCGGCGGCCCCAGTTTTGACGTGCACTACCGCCTTGCCCCGTCCGGGGCCTCCGAAATGCAGTTCCGCTCTTCCGCAGAAAACTGGCCCGACGCGAGGGAAGTGGACTGGAGCGAAATATCGTCGGTGCTGAATACGGTAAGAGGCGACGGCAATCTGGGCTTTACCTTGCAGTCGTCCGGGAACAGCCTTTATACCATAGGAGTACAGGCCTTCGGCAACGGGGCGTGGCAGGATTACTCCATGATGAACGAAGACGCCGAGGAATTTGACACCGTGGCGGAACGGAACAGCGCGCTGCGCCGCAATTACAACGCCACTAATTTTAACACCACGGGCGAGGGCACCCTTACCGTAAGGCCCTTCTTCTGGAACGATATTTTTGCCAACACGAATTTCCAGTATTCCCTGCGCGGCCTCCTGGCAAAGTCGGTTTTCGAGGACCAGGTGTTGGCAGCGGGCGAAGAGATCGGCGATCCGGAATATACCATTGAATACGGCGAATGGACAAAGGAAAAGCTGGACACCCATTTGGTAAGGGCGCAAATTTCCGCCCTGGTAATGGACCACGCCCAGGATGTATCGGTGTCTCTTGACCTTCCTCCGAGAGATTCAAGCCTTTACAATGCCGCCACAATGCGTATCTGGATTTCCGAAACCAGCTTCAACCAGAGAATCAACAAACCTTTCGACACGGAAGAACGCCTTTTCCTGCCCATGACCTTTACCGAATCCCTGCGCTTTTCGCAGAATTACAGTTTTTCGCAAAACGTGGTATACGATCCCGAACTGGACGATTTTACGAGCCTCAACTCGTCGCTCCAGCTTCACTACGTCAGGGTGGGCTATACGATGAGCCGCTACAGGCCCTATGATCTTACAAACCGGGGATGGGAAGTAAAGCCCGGCACGGACGAAACTTTTAATCCCAGGGAGTTCCGGGCGGAGTATTCGCAGACCTACGCAAAGCAGGAACTCTGGAAAGACAGGATTTCCTTCAGGATCAGCGTAGGCTCAAGCCTAAGCCTCGATCTCCAGCGTTATACCTATTCAAAATTCCTTTTTAACTTCAGCTTTACCCTGGGAATTACCAAATTCCTCGATATTTCCTTTAACACCTCTTCGGAAAACGCGGTCGTGTTCCGCTATATCCAGGACCTTCCCGTCTTCGGTTTCGAAGGCGAAATCCCGGGTGAAAAAAACGTCTTCATCGACCTGATCAATTCCTTCCGCTTTGACAACGAAATTTTAAGGCGCAGCTCCGGTTTCAAACTGAAGAGTTTCGGCCTGAGCCTGACCCACCATCTGGGCGACTGGACAGCGAAACTCGACTGGAGGCTTTCTCCGTACCTTGATACGTCCGGGACTCCGCCTTACAGCTACCGGTTCAACAACGAGATTTCCTTTGTCGTGCAGTGGATACCCATATCGGAAGCCAAAACCGAGATAACCTACAACAAGGACGTGTTCGAGATAAAATAGCGTCGTTCGGAAACCGGGGTTTCCGGACAACGCTAACGGGCCTCCGCGTCCGGCGCCTCCAGATTGTAGGTTTTGGCAATTTGCGCGAACTCATCCGACAGCGAATCGAATAGATCCGCCAGCACCGGATCAAAATGGCTGCCTCTCCCTTCGAGCATTATTCTCTTCGCGTCATCGGTACTTATGGGCTTCTTGTAGGGCCTGGCGGCGATAAGCGCGTCGTACACGTCCGCAATAGCCATGAGCCGGCCTTGCAGGGGAATGGCGTCTCCCTTCAAACCCCTGGGGTAGCCGCTGCCGTCCCACTTTTCGTGGTGGGTATACGCGAATATTCCGGCATGGGCGAGGAAATCGTGTTCCTTCGTGATCCGCATGATCTCGTCAATCGCCGCCTTGCCGATAGTGGTATGGTTTTTCATGATCTCAAATTCGTCCGGGGTAAGCCGCCCCGGCTTGTTCAGGATACTGTCGGGAATCCCTATCTTCCCCACGTCGTGGAGCTGGGCGGAGGGGACAAGAAATTCCTGGTTCCACCGCGATACTTCTTCCTCGTATATCCTTTCCTGTATCAGCTTGTCTACCAAAAGTTTCAGGTACCTCTGCGTACGCCCGATGTGGCCGCCGGTCGTGTTATCCCGGAATTCAACAAGTTCCGCCACGGTTTGGAGTATCGCGTTCTGTAGTTTCACTACCTGCCCGGTACGCTCCTCTACCATCTTCTGAAGGTTGTCATTGTAGTCTTTAAGCTGTTTTTTCTGCGCCGCCAGAAGAAGATGGTTTTCTATCCTCTTGCGGAGCAGGATGGGGGAGAAGGGCTTGAAGATATAATCAATAGCGCCCAGAGTAAGCCCCCTGAGCTCGCTTCCGGCGTCGCTTTTGGCGGTAAGGAAAATTACCGGAATGTCCTGGGTTTGAGCGTCCGCCCTGAGCTTTTCCAGAACCTGGTAGCCGGACATGCCCGACATTTCCACGTCCAGCAGGATAAGGTCCGGGACAACCTTTTCCAGAATAGCAAACAGCTTTTCCCCGGAAGGAATAGGATACACTTCGTAAAAACCCTTGAGCATCAGCTTCGCAGTGGCAAGGTTAGCCATATTGTCGTCTACCAGCATAATGACCTGGCGGTCTTTTGACATTGAATCCCCCTAAACGATGTTACGCCATTGCGCGGAGCCTTTCGGCAATTTCATCCAATTCGGATCTGTCCGCGCGTTCCCGCAGCCACTCCGCCAGGTCCGCTTCCGAAACGTAGGAATACTGCCCAAGCTCCTCGATAAGCCTGTCCATCTCAACCATATCGTAAGAAGCGGCCGCTTCCCGTATCCGGGCCAAAAGCCCGCGATCGGGCCCGGACTTTTGCGGCTTTTCCCCTTCCAGGGACCCGAGCACGGCGGAGAGGTTCCGGACCAGGGCCCCGGTTTCGGCGATAAAGTCGTCGCAGTGGGACGCCAGGTAGCCCCGGTCCTCGTCATGCGCCGCGCGTTCAAGGGCTTCCGCGCTCCTTCCGGCCTTGTCCGCGCAAATCCCGTAACTCGAGCCTTTGATGCCGTGCGCCATAATCCGGAACTTTTCAAGGTCCGCCCCGGCTTCCCGCAGTTTCTCAAGCAGCGCCGGCGTGTGGGCGGCAAAGGAACGAATGGCGGCGATATAACTCTCCTCGTCCCCAAAGCGGTCCACCCCCCGGCCAAAGTCTATGCCGGGAACCGATTTGCCGGCAAGCAGTCCTGGCTCTGCCCCGGCGTTGGGAAGAGACGCCGAATCGTTTTCCGGGCCGAGCTTCTCCTCCCGCTCCCTGGCCCTGTCCCTGACCCAGTGGTTTATCACATCGTCGAGCCTGAGAATATTAATCGGCTTTGAAAGGAAGGCCTGGAACCCCGCCTTGAAAAACATTTCCTCGTTTCCCGCGATAACATTGGCGGTAAGCGCGATGACGGGCACGGTTTCTGCGTATTCAGTACCAATTTCGTTTCTGATGATCCGCAGCGCTTCGATGCCGTCCATGCCCGGCATCATGTGGTCCATAAAAATCGCGTCGTACTTGACCTCCCGGCGGACAAGGTCCACAGCCTCGGGGCCGGAAGACACGCAGTCAACGGCCATCCCGTAGGGCTTCAGCATACCCCGGGTAACGTCAAGATTCACCTGGACATCGTCCACAACCAGTACCCGGGCGTAGGGTATTCTGGCCCGGGCCAGATTCCGGTGCCGGCCGCGGCGGGTCGCGACATAGTCAAGGGATTTAAGGCTTTCCACCATCGCCTCTCCGATGGGGACGGCGCTCACGGATCCCTGGAGAATGCGGAAAGAAAAGGTACTGCCCATGCCGTACTCGCTTTTCACCTCAACGGAACCCTTCATCATTTCGATCATCTGTTTGGTAATAAAAAGACCGAGCCCGGTCCCCTCGATATTCCGGTTGTTTTTCATGTCCAGCTGGATATAATCGAGGAAGAGTTTTTCCAGATCCTTTTGCCTGATGCCTACCCCCGTATCGCTGACATACCCGCAGAGCCATACCCCGGGACAAGGGGCCCCCCCCGGCCCGCTCACCTGCTCCTCCGCCTTTTCGCAGCTCAGGCCGAGTTTTACCGTCCCCGCTTTTGTATATTTAAACGCGTTGCTCAAAAAATTATTGAGTATTTGTTTGATCCTGAGCTCGTCCCCGTAGAGCGCATCCGGGATATTCGGGTCGATATCCAGGACAAAGGTGATAGGCTTTTCATGGATGCGTACGCTGTTAAGCGTGATTATGTCATTGATAAGGCTCGGCACTTCGTAGCGGCCGGGCAAAAGCTCGAATCTCCCCGATTCGACTTTGGATATATCCAGAATATCGTTGATTATTCCCAAAAGATTCATGCCCGAGTTGTATATCTTCTCAAGGTTGCTCCGGGTTCCCCGGCTCATTTCGTCGGCCTCGCCGCTACAGTCAAGTTCCAGTTCCGACAGCCCGATAATCGCGTTGAGCGGGGTACGCATCTCGTGGCTCATGTTGGCCAGGAAAGCGCTTTTCGCCGCAGAAGCGGCCTCGGCCTTTTGCTTCAGGTCCTTGAGCATCTCGTTCTGCTCGCCGATCTCCTTTATCATGGACCGGTACACCGTCACATCGGCAATGGTAATGGTATAGCCCGTAATTTTTTTGTTATTGACGAGCTCCTGTCGCCGGAGGGTAAAGGTACGCTCGGCACGCATGCCGGAAAGGAGGGTTATCTCCCCGACGGCAAATTCGCGGGAAAAATCCGTAACCCTCTTCAGCACCTGATCCGGCTCCTGATGGACGGCCAGCAGATTTATCTGGGCTATCAATTCTTCGGCAGTGGTAACGCCCAGGGCAATCTTTATCGGCATGTTGAGCCTTTCGCCGGTCATATTGGTGTCGATAACGACTCTGTCCAGGGAAAGCACTACGTAGTAATCGGAATAGGAAGAAAGGATATTGTTTATCCCGGTGACTCTGAGGTCGAGCTGCCTGACCGGGTTCGACAAAAGCACAAAGGAAATGAACAGGACGAAATAACCCAGAGGAACTATATCGTAATTAATACCGATCTTCGCAAGTATGTTTAAGGTGAACAGTATATTGAGGACCAGGGGGCAGGCGGAGGCAGCGGACAGGACGATCCGGTGGGCGCGGACCGATACGGTTCTGGCAATATACCTGAAAATCAATACTATCCCGGCGCCCCAGCTGACAAGGAAGAAAAAGTAGTGTACCCAAAAAGCGGGGGCATAGACCGGCTTGGGGCTGGTATATACTTGGTAAAAAAGACGGTGCAGGGGATTCGTTAATACGACCAGGGCATCCAGAAACGGCAGTACGATTATCAGGTATTTAATAACCGGCAATTTAAACCAATTTATACGGTTCAG
>JAIRRR010000266.1 GCA_031255875.1 Treponema sp. | reverse complement strand
CCTTCCAGCAAAATCCCGGCGGCCACGGCAATGATAACGCCCGGCAGCATGACGGCCGCTACCGCGAGGGTATACAAAAATACCAGCGGCCCCGCGCCGGGGCTGGCGCCGGTCCAGCGCAGGGAAAGGTAGTTTACGCTGATGAGCAGCAAAGAAAACAGGGCATAGACCAGGCCGGACAGCGCGACAAGCGGAAGGCCCTCACCCAGGATCAGGCCGGCGGCGCCAAACATAAAAACACTTTCCGCCAGGGTTCTGAAAACCAGTTCCAGATTGCCCCAGAGGATCTTTGAAAACGACGATTCGGGGATCAGGTAAACGTAATGGAAATACAGTTCCCCGATCCCGCGCCCCGTGCCGATAAGATATATCTGTACCAGCATCAGGATCTGCAGCACGACCGGCATCCCGCCGCTGCCCCGTACAAACAGAGCGGCGACGGCTGCTGCGGCAATCATGAAAAACGACGGGAAGCCCCAAAGGCCCCAGCGGTTCGCCCGGAAGGATTCCCGCAGCTGTTTGTAAAACAGCGCTGCGGCCCCGGAACCGCCGAGGCCGGTTTTAGTTACCCGCGCCCTTTTCGGTGGGAACGCGGCGTCCTGCGCACGCCCTTCGGCAACGGCGCGTTTCCTTTCAAAGGATGTTTCGGCGGCGGCCAAAACATCCTCGTAGTAATCGGGATTGGAGAGGGCAAAATACACGGCAAGCAGCGCGCCCGCCAGGGGCAGCAGGGAGAGAAACAGGAATCCCGCGCCGTCCCCCCGGATCAGGGCGACCGCCCCTTCGGAGGCCCAGCCCGCCACCGGGGTCCAGGCGAAGGCCGGGGAGGCCAGCGCCTTCTCCAGCGCCGCCCGGGGATCGCCGGTCCGGGCAAATTGCAGGACGCCGTACACCGCCAGGGGCAGGAAGGCGGCGGGGACGGCGAGCCGTACCGCCAGTTTGCGGGCGGGCCTTCCGTTGGCCGCGCGGTAAATGATCATCGACAGGATGAGCAGCAATACTACCGCCAGCGCGAAGGCGAGCAATAACAGCAACACGGCGCCGAATCCGGTGCCGAACGCCGCGCAAATGGAATAGCCCTGGGCGATGATAAAAAAACCGGCGTAAAAGGCGGTTTTGGCCATCCGCGCCAGCCCGTAGGCAAGAATGGCGCGGGGGCTCACCGGGGAAACAAACAGCAAATTAACATCGCTCATGTCAAAGATATTGTTCCCCGAAGCCAAGCCTTTCTGCACGGAAATGCCCGCAAAAAAAACCAGAAACAGAAAAAAAATACCTTTAAGCCACACGAGGTCAAGGAAAGTTTCCGCGCCCCGGCGGGTAAAGTAAGACAGGAGCATGATCCCCGCGATGCCCGCAACAGCGGCGGTATAGAGAACAATTTTCGCGGGCCTGCGCAGGGCTTCCAGGAAGATATTTTTGACGCTCCGCGTCAAAAGAAAGATAAGGCCGCTCACAGGGCCCTGCCCCCGTCCGCCGGAACTTCCGGGCCTTCGGTAATGGAAAAATACATTTCCTCAAGACTGCCGCCGGGCGGCAGCTCACTCCGGCGGCAGACCCGGGCTATACGCCCCCTCGCCATGATGTAGGTCAGATCCCAGTTTTCCCCCACGCTTTCGATCATGTGGGTGCTGACCAGCAGGGCGCGGCCGTTTTTCCTCAAATCCGCCATAACCGCCTTTAGTTCGCGGATGCCCCGGGGGTCAAGGCCGACCAGGGGCTCGTCAAAAACAACGGCCTGCGGCTCCGGCAGCAAAGCGCAGCATACGCTCACCTTCTGCTGCATCCCCTTGGAAAGCTCCTTGCCCAGCTTGTTTTTTTTATCTTCCAGATCGAAGCGGCGGATCAGTTCCGCAGCCCGCCCCTCCCAGGACCGGAGCCGGTAGGCCCGGGCAATGAATTCCAGATGTTCCGCCACCGTCAGCATGGGGTACAGCGCGGGGAACTCCGGCACGTAGCCCAGGAGGCGCTTTGCCTCCGCCGTAGTGTTCCCGTAACCGCCGATGGTAATACGGCCCTCGAAACGCAGCAGTCCGCAAATTGATTTGATGATGGTCGATTTGCCCGCCCCGTTCGGCCCTAACAGCACCGCCGTTTCCCCGGGGCCTATATCAATACTGACCCGATCGTTCGCCAGGAGCTTCCCGTACCGTTTGGTTACATTTTCCGCGTGTATCAAAGTTTGCCCGCCCGGGGACGGCGGCTGTTTTTCCGGCGTGGCAACGCCGGGCGTCCTTCAATCCCCGTTTTCATCACAGGCCCGCGAGATGGCGAAGGCGAGGATTATTTCCGCGAAATAAAACACCACCAGGTGTACTGTCGGCAGCCAGAGGCCGAGGAGGGCTGTCGCAACAGCCGGGAAGGTGGACGAGAGGACAAGGATGCCGAAGCGGTCCCGGAATGAAAGCGCGGACGAGCCCATGCGGGAAAGGCCCAGGAACACAGATGCAAGAAGGTAGAACACAATCTGTATAATCAGTATCAGCATAAAGGTAAAAAACAGCGCCGGGAGCATGACCCGCCTTCCGTAGCCGTTCCCGTACATGACCCCGTTAAAATTCCGGACATCTGTTTCGCCGGCGGCTCCGGCGGGGAAGGCCGCATCCCCGGGAAACACGGCCCCGCTGCCGGAGTCCGGGGAAAGGCCGAAACCGGACGCGTCCAGGGCGGCGGCAAAGCCCGTGCCGTAGAGCCGGGAGTAAAATTCCCAGGGCGAGAGGCGGCCGATGGCGAACATCACCGGAAAGTTAAGCGCCAGGCCTATCACCAGAAAGTGGAAGGCGACAAAGCCGCCCTTCACTCTCCTTGACAGCGGGATAAAACGGCGGAAACTTCCGTTCCCCAGGGCCGCCGCGACGACGTAGTCTTTCATTCGCCCTTGTTGGCCCCGGCCATGAGCCCTTCAAGCAGGAACCTCTGGAAGAACATGTAGAGAAAGGTAATCGGAATAGCCACCAGCACGGAACCGGCGCAGAAAGCCGTCACGTCGTTGTTCGTGCCCGATATCATATCGAAGAGGCCAATCGCCAGGGTACGCTTTTCGTTCTGGTTGATAAGGTAACGGGGCATCATATAATCCATCCAGGGGCCCATAAAAGAAGTAATAGTAATAAATGTAATAATGGGCAGGGACAGGGGCAGGATTACATTGAAAAAGAGCTGCACTTTTGTCGCGCCGTCGATGTAGGCCGCCTCGTCAAGGGAACGGGGGATGTTCAGCATATAACCGCGCACCAGCCAGATGTTCTGCGGTATGCCGCCCGCGACATAGATGATTACCAGCATCATCAGGTTGTTAAGCATGCCGAAATTCAGGGCCACCATGTAAAGCGCGGTCAGGCCCATGAAGCTGGGGAAGAGCTGGAGGATCATCACGAAGAGAAGCCCCATCTTGCGCCCCTTGAACCGGAAGCGGGCAAACACAAAAGCCGTCATGGTGTGCAGCACGATCGAAAAGATGGTGGTAAGTACCGCCACAATAAGGGTGTTGAGATACCACGCGCCGTAATTCGTTCTGGTAAAAAGCCTGATGTAGTTGTCAAGCGTAGGATTCGCCGGAATGACGCTGCCCGTTACGCCCGCCCTGCTGTTAAGCGAGGTGCCTATAACCCAGAGCAGGGGGTAAATAACCACCACCGCCACGATAATAAGTTCCAGGTATATAAAGAAAGTGCCAATGCCCTTCTTTACTTTGTATGTTTTTATTTTCATAACGCTCCCCCTACTCTTCCTTAAACGCGCGGGTGCGCAGCAGATTCCACGCGGAAATCGACGCGACAATGATAAAGATAAGAATACTTAATGCCGAGGCGAAGTTGTACATACGCTGGTCCAGGGTCAGCTTGAATATCCACGAGATAAGGATATCCGTGGAACCCGCCATCTGATAGGCCGGATTCGCCGGGCCGCCTCCTGTAATAAAGTAGATCATGTTAAAGTTGTTAAAGTTAAAGGTAGCGCTCATCAGTATCTGCGGCGCGGTAGAGGCGACGACAAAAGGCAGGGTGATGGATCTGAACTGCTGCAAGGTATTGGCCCCGTCGATCTGCGCGGCCTCGTACATCTCCTGCGGGATGGTCGTCATAACCCCGGTGATAAGCGCCATAAAATAGGGGAAGCCCAGCCACATATTCACCAGCACGAGGCACGCCTTTGCCCAGGTGGGGTCGGAGAGGAAAGGTACGGCCTCCTGGATAAAGCCCGACGCGAGAAGCATCTGGTTGAAGGCCCCCTCCTTGTGGAGCAGGGAGCGGAAAACCATCATCGAGACTATCCCCGGCACAGCCCAGGGCAGTATGAAGATGCCCCGCCAGACCGGGCGGAATTTAACCGCCCTGGCGCGGAGTATCAGGGCCTGGAGCAGACCGAAGGCGTAGGACGAAAAGGTCGCCAGAAACGCCCAGATCACCGTCCAGACAAAAATGCGGAGAAAAGTATTGCCCCAGATGGGGATGCGGACAATATCAAAAAAAGTATTAAACCCGTTCCATTCCACAAGCCGTACCGGCGGAATAAAATTCGCGTTGTAATTGGTAAAGGCAATCAGAATGGCAAATATAATCGGCACTATCGAGATAAAAATCACCAGGAGCATGCCGGGGGCTATGGCGATATACTCGAACGCGCTGTTCCAGAGGCCCCGGAAATACTGGATGCTGGTTATGCGTTTCCCGGCTTCGATTCCTTTGCGGGTTTTGTACGCGTCCGCAATATTCCAGATCCAGATTGCGGCGAAGATGAGCAGAACCATAAGCGCGATGATACCGCCCAGCATCAGCATAACAGAATGATCGTAAACCGGCTGCCGGGAACTTTCCCGGGGTATGGAACCCAGGGTAAAGAGGCCCCAAAGCCCGCGTACAAAATAACCGGCGCTGCGGAACCGGGAATCAACAACGGCGGGATCGTAGCCTCCCTGCCTTGTAAAAATTTCGATGAAAACAAAAATAACCTGCAACAGCAGAAACAATAGGCCCTTTGTTTTTTGCTTGTTGATGAATTGCCCGCTGCCCCAGATAAACACGGAACAAATCGGCGGTATCACATTCATTCTGTAACCTCCATTTTTTTTGGAATACGCGCTTGCAATACCCCGCCCTCCGGGGCAGGATAATCTGATTTATGTTCAGGCTTTCCCGGAATTCCGGATTCCGGGAAAGCCGGCCCGGACGCGCGGAAGAAGCGGAATCTGCCGCCCGCAGCGGCTTTAAGAGCGATCCCGCTTCCCGGCATACCGCCCGCGCTTACCGTGTTTTACCGGCCAGCTGGAGCGCCGTGTCGTAGGTCTCCATCGCCTTGGCCTGGGCCTGGGCGGTGGTGAGCGTATTATCCCAGGTAAAGGTGTAAAGGTTTTTCAGGGCGTCCCACATCTGGTTCACCTCGGGGATGATGGGCATGGGATCGGCATAGGGCGACTGTTCCGCTACTCCCATAAGGGAAGGATCGTCGCTGATGCCCCCTACCAGGCTTATGTCCTTAAGGGTGGTGAGCTTGCCGGTCTGCTCAAACTGAATGGTCTGGCCTTTCGGGCTGGCAAGGAAATCGACAAAGGCAAAGGCCGCGTCGAAATTCTTCGCGTAGCTGGAGACCGCCGCGATGATATTCCCGCTGAAACAGCGGGGCTGGTTGCCGGCGATGGTCGGAAGTTTCGTGACGCCGAAATTCACGCCGTTTTTCCGCGCGTCCGCGATTGCCCAGGGGCCGGTGATGGTAAAGGGAACTTCGCCGTTCTGGAACGCGGCTACCGTGCCGTTCCAGTCCGCGTCGGAAACATTTACATTGAAAATGGTGCGGAGGCTTCTGAAGTAGTCAATGCCGTGGGCCGCTTCGGGGCTGTCAAAACCCGGATGGCGATAATCGTCCATATCGGGGCCAAAGACCTTCATGCCGAAAGCGGTGAGGAAGAAGTAGTTGTGGTACGCGTCATCGACCTGCCAGCGGAGCGCCCATTTGTTCTGGGAAGGGTTGTTCCATTTCTGCGCGAAGGCAATGACTTCCTCAAAGGACTGGGGGACCGGGTCGTTGCCCAGAAGGTCCTTGTTGTAGAAGAAGGCGATATTTTCCGTGGAAATCGGCACCGCGTAGAGCTTGCCGTCCGAGGTACAGGTTTTGATGGACGCGTCAAGCATGGCGGCGGCGTACTTCGCCTGGGTGGCGGAGTCGAATGGCTCGCAAAGGCCGTCCGCGACCGCAAGCCCTATGTGGTCGTGGGGCATAAGAAAGACATCGGGGCCTATGCCGGCCGGGCCGTCCAGGGAAACCTTGCCCCGGGTATCAACATTGCCCACATACTGGTAGGATACTTTTATATCGGGGTATTCCTGGTTAAACGCCGCGATAACCGCAGCCGCCCAGTCGTCGTTGTCCATCCACACCGTAAGATTGCCCCCCGAAGAACCTCCGTCCGAAGAACCGCCTTCCGGCTGCCTTTTATTACAGCCGGTCACGAAAATCATCAGTACAATACCGATCCCCAGAACAATGAATTTTTTCATAAATCCTCCAAAAAATTTTATTAAAATTTGCCCGGAAATCAAAATTTCCGAACAACTCTATTGATAAACCGCCGCTTACCGGACGGGATATATCCTTCCTTCTTTGGCCGGCCTATGCCCCCCGGCCAAGGCTGCGGCCGGGAATACCGCGAAACCTCGTAAATCCGGTTTCCAACTATACATAACACCCTACTAAAAAGTATAATTGTTTTTCAAAATATTGAAAGTCCCGGCACAATCCATGCCGGGTACTGCCCGCGCTGCCCGCCAAAGCGCGTAATCCGACGCCGGACCGCGGGTTTTTGTCCGCAAAGCGCCGGATCGCCGGAAACCGGCCAAATTACCTTTACATTTGAGAAGCGGTTGCCCGCGATACCCTTGGCTGTCCGGGATTCGCCGCTCTGCCGCATAGAGGGAACCTCTGAAAACCCCGGTTGGGTTTCCAGAGGTTCCACGGAGAAAATTGCTAATTCCTTGATATACAACAAATTACGCAGTTGCAATTTTCTCCACGGGGTAAGAAAACCTCCGAAAACTGAAGTTTTCAGAGGTTCCCATAAATGGATTTTTGAACAGTCTCCTATAAGCGCCGGAAATTTTTTGGCGATCCTCCCCCTTCGCGCGGCAATGCGCGGATCTTAAAGCTCTACATTTTTTTTAAAAAGTCTTGAATTTTATTTTTGAAACTATTATAAACACAGAAGACGGGTTATTTGTATTCCCGTTTTGATAAATTTGTTTAACAGCGTTTCTATTTATCATGATTCGTGTGTTTCTGTTTATCATAATCCGCATAAGGGGTATTTATGAAATTAAAGTACCGTTTAATAGTAATTGTCATCGCGATCGTCATGACAGCCGGACTGTCTTTGTCCGGCGTACTGCTTTACCTTGCTTCCTCCATGCAAACGGCCGCTGCGGAGGAAAGCCAGGAACGGCTTGCCGCAGAACAGGCCCTGGTTATCCGGATGAACTACGAGTCGCATCTGCGTACCGTGGACACCCTGGCGGAGGCCATGGCCGATTACGAGGCAGCCGAGCCGGGAAGGCAGCGCAACCGTTTTGATCAGTTTATGCATTCCATTGTCAGCTCTGAAGACCGTATCATCAGCTTGTTCGCGGTCTTTAAGCCCGACACCATAGACCAGGGGATGGACGCCCTGTTCGCGGGAGCCCCCGGCAGCACCGGGGCCGGCCAGTGGGCCCCCTGGTACGTCCAGCAGGCGGGCCGGATCGAGCACCTGGTATTCGACGACATACCGGGGCAGATGGCTGTTATAAACGGCCCCGACGCGCGGAGGGAAGGGATAAGCGACCCGAAACTCCGGACCATAGGGGGCAGGACTGCCTATATTGTCACGGTCAGCACGCCGGTTATTAACCGTAAAACCGGCGAAGTGGTGGGCCGGATAGGCATGGATGTAGATACGGCTTACCTCCAGACCGTCGTGGATGCCGCCATAAACGCCCGTTCCGACATAACCGCCATGACGGTGTATTCCCGTGACACCACCGTTATGGCCAGCGGCGTTCCCGAACAGACCGGGCAATTCCTCAGGGACGCGCAGGCTGCCCTGTACCGCGAGAATGCCGGCGAGGCCCATGACGCGGTGCAGCGGGGGGAGAAACGCCGCTTTGCGGAGTATTCGGAGGCATTGAAGCAGGAACTGGAAATAATCCTCTACCCCTTTACCATAGGCGGAACCGGGACAAGCTGGGCCCTGATGCTGGGCACAGAAAAAAGCATAATCCTGGAAGAGGTCAACGCCATGATCCGGTACACCATCATCATCGCGGCGCTGGTGCTTGCCGCCGCAACAGTGATTGTCTTCCTGGCTTCCGGCAGCATCGCCAGGCCCATCACCAATGTGGCCCTGACCCTCAAGGACATATCCGAAGGCGAGGGCGACCTGACAAAAACCGTCGATATTCATTCGAAAGACGAAATCGGCGACCTGGCCCGGTACTTTAACGCGACGCTGGAAAAGATCAAAAACCTTGTTGCTACTATTAAAGGCCAGGCGGCGTCCCTCTTCGATATCGGGAACGAGCTTGCCGGCAACATGACCGAAACCGCCGCGGCCACCAACCAGATAACCGCCAACATCCGGAACATCAAAAGCCGGATAGTCAACCAGTCCGCCAGCGTTACTGAAACAAACGCCACCATGGAACAGATCACTATTAACATCGACAAGCTCAGCGGCTATGTGGACTACCAGAGCGCCAGCGTCGCCCAGTCTTCCTCGGCCATCGAGGAGATGCTCGCCAACATACATTCCGTTACCCAGACGCTGATCAAAAACGCCGACAACGTAAAAGAACTGTCGGAGGCTTCCGATGCCGGGCGTTCGGGGCTCCAGGAAGTGGCCACGGATATCCAGGAAATAGCCCGGGAATCCGAGGGGCTTCTGGAGATCAACTCGGTAATGGAAAACATCGCGAGCCAGACAAATCTCCTGTCCATGAACGCCGCCATAGAGGCCGCCCACGCCGGGGAAGCGGGCAAGGGATTCGCGGTGGTGGCCGACGAGATCCGCAAGCTGGCGGAGAATTCCGGGGAGCAGTCCAAGACCATTTCCGTGGTGCTCAAGAAGATAAAAGATTCTATCGACAAGATAACCCTGTCCACCGAAAACGTCCTCAACAGATTCGAAGCCATAGACAACAAGGTAAAAACCGTGTCTGAACAGGAAGAGAACATCCGGAACGCTATGGAGGAGCAGAGCGCGGGGAGCAAGCAGATACTGGAGGCTGTCGGGCACCTGAACGAGGCGACCCAGAAGGTCAAGAGCGGTTCCGAGGAGATGCTCGAAGGAAGCAGGCAGGTTATCCGGGAGAGCAAGAACCTGGAACTGGCAACCATGGAGATAAGCAACGGGATGAACGAAATGGCCGCCGGCGCCGATCAGATAAGCGTGGCGGTGAACCGGGTAAACACCATCAGCGGGGAAAACAAAAACAGCATAGGCATACTGGCGCAGGAGGTGGCGAAGTTCAAGGTAGAATAGGCCCGCGACCCGCGAAATGCCTGTAGGCAGGGCCCGTCTTTTCCGCTACAATAACCGGAATGAAACAGATTGATTCGGCACTGGTTGCCGGGGCCGGCGCTATCGGCCTTTTAATCGCGGACACGCTGCGCCGGTACAATCCCGGCGGCCTGCGGATTCTCGCGTCCGGCGAACGGCTGAAACGCTACCGGGAAGCGGGGCTCCGGGTAAACGGGGAGCGCTCGGATTTTTCCTTTGCCGGCGGGGAAACGCCGGAAGGGGAAAAACCGGACCTTATCATTGTCGCGTGCAAGAACCACCACCTGGAACAGCTTGTCAAGGATATCGGGCCCTTTGTAGGCGGGGAAACCATCATCCTCTCGCTTATGAACGGCATAACCAGCGAGGAAACTATAGGCCGGGCCTACGGCCGGGAAAGGCTCCCCCTTGCCATGATCATCGGGACGGACAGCCAGAACACCGGGAACGGCGCGTCCTTTACCCAGCGCGGCGTGGTCAATTTCGGCGACGCCGAGGGCAGGGAGACGGAAAGGGACCGGCTTATCGCCGATTATTTTACCCGCGCCGGCCTTCCCTTTGAATACCACCCCCGTGACATGAAACGCGCCCTCTGGTACAAGTACATGATCAACGTAGGCGCCAACCAGAGCTCGGCCCTGCTCCGGCTCCCCTACGCCTGTTTTAAGCGCGATCACCCGCGGGGCATAGCCGAGGCCCGGATGCTCCTGGAATCGGCCATGCGGGAGGTTATCGCCCTTGCCAACAGCCTCGGCATCGATCTGGGCGACAAGGACATAGAAAACTGGTACAGCACCCTGGCCTCGCTGAACGACTCCGGCTATACCTCCATGTGCCAGGATGTCCTTGCCGGCCGCAAAACCGAGGTGGAGCTTTTCGGCGTTACCGTGACCGAGCTGGGGCTGAAATACGGGGTCCCCACCCCGGTCAACAGGACGCTCTCGCTCGCCCTGCGCGCCATAGAACGGAGCTACTGAAAGGCCGCCCGGCGCCTTGACATTTTCAGCCGTTTTTGCTAACTTGGCGTATCGCTGGCGTGTTTTGGCGGCATACGTCTCAGGCGGGATTAGCGTTCGCCTGGCCGTTTGCCGAGCGGTATGGATTTAAGCGTCGCTTCGGCGCCCCGCGCCTCAGCGAAACGGCGGCATAGCTCAGTTGGCAGAGCATACGGCTCATATCCGTAGTGTCATTGGTTCGATCCCAATTGCCGCTAATCTACAGGCGATTTTTCCCGCCTTTTGACGATCTCGTGGAATTGGTCCGCCACCG
>JAIRRR010000251.1 GCA_031255875.1 Treponema sp. | reverse complement strand
CAGGCGATTCGAAAGGGCGATTCTCCCTATTCAGAGTAAGAAAACCTCTAAAAACTGATTTTTTTTGAGGTTTCTTAATTTAAGGAGTGTAATATGGATTTTGTACAGGACATGAAGGCCAAGGCCAGATCCCTTAAAAAACGGCTGGTTTTGGCGGAAGGGACCGAGCCCCGCACGATCAGGGCCGCCCGGATCATCCTCGACGAGGGCCTGGCCGCTTCGGTGACCCTGGTCGGCAAGGAATCGGACATACAGGAGATTGCCCTGCAAGAGGGGGTTGACCTTTCGGAGATTGTCATAGTTAACCCCGAGTTCTCCCCCAGCCTGGGCAAATACGCCCAGGCCTACTATGATATTCTCCATGCCAAGGAACAGGCGAAAATCGCGAAGGGATCGGTGATTCCCAGCCCGATTACCATCGAAAAGGCAGCAAAGGACATTTCCCATTTCCTCCGCTGGGGCGCCATGATGGTCCGCCTGGGCGAGGCGGACGCGATGGTAGCCGGCGCCGAAAGCGCCACCGCAGACGTGCTCCGCGCCGGGCTCGGCATCATCGGCACGGCGCCCGGCTCCAAAACGGCCTCCTCCTGCTTTGTTGTCCAGACCGCCGATCCCAAGTGGGGCGTTGACGGGGCGCTCATCTTCTCCGATTGCGCGGTGGTCCCCGAGCCTACCACAGAACAGCTCGCGGATATCGCGGTAAGCGCCGCCCAGTCCTGCCGGGAATTCCTGGATACGGAGCCTGTAGTCGCCCTGCTCTCCTTCTCCACCAAGGGTTCGGGCGGCGACACCCCGGTAGTGCTCAAGGTACGGGACGCCCTGGATCTGGTAAAGCAGAAGGCCCCCGGTCTAAAGGTTGACGGGGAAATCCAGGCCGATGCGGCGCTCGTCCCCTCGGTGACCGACAAGAAGGCGCCCGGCAGCCCCATACGCGGCAAGGTAAACACCCTGGTATTCCCCAGCCTTGAGGCGGGGAATATCGGCTACAAACTGGTGCAGCGCCTGGGCAGGGCCGAAGCCTTCGGCCCCTTCCTCCAGGGCTTCGCCAAGCCGGTAAGCGACCTTTCCCGGGGCGCTTCCGTCGAGGACATAGTCGTTACCGCGGCGGTGACCCTGTCCCGCGCGAAGTAAGGCGGCGAAACCAAGGGAGGGTGTTTGGGACAGGATCCGCGGCACAAAAAGCTCAAAGAGGCTATACGCGCGGGCGCAAACCGTGACTACGCGAAGGCGGCCCGAATACTCGAAAGCCTTGTCGCCGCCTGGGACCCCCCTCCCGAGGCGTACCTTTACCTGGGGCGCGCCTACCACGCCCTGGGGGATTATCCCGGGGCGCTCGCGGCCTGCGGCGAATTTATCCGTTTCGAGCCTAATTCCCCGCTGGGTTATTTCTTTGCCGGGCGGGGCTATCTCGCGCTGGGCATGTACCAGCAGGCAATCCAATTCCTCGAAGACAGCCTTAAACGCGCCCCGGATAATGTTTCGGCCATGGCCCTTTTGGGAACCGCCTGCCTCAAGGCCCGCCGCTCCCAGGCCGCAGTAAACATCTTCCGGCAGGCAGTGGAGGCGGGCGCTTCCGGGGGGATTTCCCCGGCCGAACAGAAGCGCGTTTACCGGGCCTACCTTAACGCCCTTTTTATCAGGGGGATCAGGCTCTGCCGGGCCGAAGACTACGGCCTTGGGATGCAGATGCTCAATTTCGTACTTGAGAACGGCCGCGACGAAGCGAAGAAGATCCCCCTGATCCACCTGGAACTGGGCCGCGCCTGCCGGGAAACGGGCCGCCTTGCCGAGGCTGCCGGGCATTATTCCGAAGCCCTTGGCTGCGCCCCCGGCGATACCCGTATCAGGTGGTACCGCGCCTCCATCCTGATGGCCCTGGGCCGGAACAAAGAGGCGCTGGAAGATCTCGCGATAATCCGCTCGGCAGGCGCCGGTAAAGCCGGCGGCATCCCGGCGGATCTACCCTGGAACGGCGAACTCGTAGACAGGTTCATGATCCGCTCTTTCCTGGACCGGGGCGAATGGCGGCAAACGGCCGACGCGGCGCGGACATGGCTTAAAAACCGGGGGCCCGATCCGGCCGTCCACGCCATGTACGCCGAGGCCCAGCGGAACATGGGAAACTACGAATCGGCCCTGAACCACCTCAGCCGGGCTGCGGAACTGGCCGGGGGGGAGATCCGGATATGGTACGCGATGCTCATGACAAGCCGCGAGGCCGGTGACTGGAAAACCCTGAGAAAAGCCCTAAGGAGGGTGAAGGAGCTTTCCGGGGACAAGGAGATTATCCGGCGTTTTACCGTGCTTCTGGAACTGAAAACCGCCCTCCCTACGGGCGACACGACCGAAGAGCAGGACCGGCAGGCCGTGGAACTTCTCCAGAAGGCGATCCGCGCCCTGGGGCCGGAAGAGGATATCATGTTCCTCCTGGGCGAACGCTGCCTCAAGCTTGGCCTCCTGGAAGCGGCGGTGACCTGGTTCGCCAAAACAGCCGACATTAATCCCGATCACGAAAAGTCCTGCCTTGGGCTTATCGCCGCCTGGGAAGGGCTGCTCCGGGACGGGGAGGCCGCAGCCGGAGACGGGCTCCTTGCCGCCTACGGCCGCTATCTGGAACGATGGGGCGACAACCGCAGCATACGCCGGGAATTCGCCCTGCTGCTGGTACGCCGGGAAGACTTCGGGGGGGCTTTGGCGGAACTGGAAACCCTCCTTCCCTGGGAACCCGAAAACCCTACGCTCAGGCGGCTTTTGGCCTACTGCTGCCGCAAGACCGGCCGTTACCGGGAGGCCGCCTTTTACCTTAAAAGCCTCCTCAAGGAAAAGCCCGGGGATACGGAACTGCTTCTGGAGTACACCGGCTGCCTCGCCCGGGCCGGGGC
>JAIRRR010000231.1 GCA_031255875.1 Treponema sp. | reverse complement strand
AAACCCCCGCCCGCCTCGCCACATCGTTAATTGTGATCATACGCCTTCTCAACGTAGGCTTTTACCGCCCGGCGGGCGGAATCAAAGGCAATATCGCCGTAGCTTACATCTTCCGGGCGGATAAACCGGATCCCGGCGATTTCCGCTTCCTCAAGGCGCAGATCTTTTTCGCTCAGCCCCGGCGCTTCCAGGGCAAAAAACAAATCGCAGGTGCTGTAGGTTATTCCCTTATAGGGGTAGGTATTGGGGAAAGAGGCGAGGAGGGACAGGCCGGCCCCCGGAACGGACGCGGGGTCCCAGCCCAGCTCTTCCCGGCACTCGCGGCGCAGCCCTTCCAGGGCGCCTTCCCCGGGCTCGACAAAACCGCCGGGAAGGTCCAGCTTCCCCCTGGCCGGCTCCCTGCCCCGGACCAGGAACAGGATGCCCTTCGCGGTGCTGATAACGCAGCCCGTGGCGGCGGCGGTATTCTGGTAAAAAACAAAACCGCAGTCCGGGCAGGAAAATTTTTTGCCGTTCTCAAACCGGATATTCCGCGAGGCGCAGGAAGGGCAGTAATTAAACATCGTCACCTCTTGCCGGCAATAAGGCAGACATTGCACCCCCCGAAGGCAAAGGAATTGCTCATGCACGCCCGGGGGACAAACCCGGCGGGGAAATATTTTTCCCCGAGCCGGAGTCGCGGCATGGCGCTGTCGTGCTCGCCGTCCCAGCAGTGGGCCGGTATCGCCGCTTTCCCGTTTTCCGCGCCGGCCGCCTTTGCCGGGCCTTTTGCCGCGGCTTTAGCCAGCGTCATCCAGCACAGCGCCAGTTCCAGCGCCCCGGCGGCCCCCAGGGTGTGGCCGGTAACCGGCTTGGTGGAACTTGCCGGGGGCTGCTCTTCCCCGAACACGGCCCGGACCGCCAGGGCCTCCATGCGGTCGTTCAAAGGGGTCCCGGTTCCGTGGAGGTTGATGTAGTCAATAGCGCCGGGGCCCATGCCCGCGTCGCGCAGGGCGGCCCGCATCGCCCGTATCGCGCCGCGCCCGTCTTCCCTGGGGGCGGTCATGTGGAAGGCGTCGGCGCTTTCCCCGGCCCCCAGGAGCGCGATCCCCTCGGCGTCGCCCGGGTCGTCTTTCGACAGCACAAAAAAAGCCGCCCCCTCGCCCAGGGTTATGCCCTTCCGGTTTTTGCTGAAAGGGTTGGTAACCGTATCCGACACCGCCTCCAGGGAGGAAAAGCCGAGCAGCACGGTATCCGAGACAATATCCGCGCCCCCGGCGATAACCGCGTCGCAGAACCCGGCCCGGATAAATTCCGCGCCTTTGGCGACAGCCCCGGCGCCGGAAGCGCAGGCGGTAGCAACGGTGAGCGCCGGGCCGCCGGCGCCGGATATGCCGGCAATGTATTCCGCAAGCAGGGAAGCCCCCTGGAAACGGAGCTCGTAGTTCCCCGGGAAGCCCCCGCCCGCGAAGAAAGCCCGGTGCGCCGGGACGGACGCCTCGGTGCCGTTGTCGCAGGAGCCGAGGCATACCCCGACCCGTCCAGCGCCGTAAAGGGCCAGGGCTTTTTCAACCGAGGGGCGCAGCTTCTCAATCGCCGCCGCCGCCATGCGGAATATGCGGGTATCGGCGGCGAATTCGGGCGGCGCGGCAAGGCCGGGCAGGTCCGGGGCTTCGGGCAGATCCCCGCGTATACGGCCCGCGAAAAAGGCCCTGCCGCCCGGAACAGCGACCGGCTGTATGCCCCCCTGGTCCCCCCGGCAGGCGGCCGCGAAGAAGGATTCCCGGTCGCCCCCGGCGCAGCACAGGACGGCCGGCGGGGAGAGAAAAACATCCATCAGAATACCCCCCGCAGGGTATAGGAGTAATCCCGCAGGAAATTTTTCAGGGAAACGGCGGACCCGGTTTTCACGATTTCCACAACAGGTTTTTTCCCCGAGTAAATCGTCCTGGTTTCGCCGCCTTCCCCGGGGCCGCAGCGGGTTTCCACGATCAGCCTCAGCCCCGAATCTTTTAACGCCTGGGACAGCAGGTCCGCCTGGTAAAAACAGAACTGGAAATCCGCGACAATATATTCCGCCTTCAAAGCCGGGGGGAACAGCGAAGAAAAGAAAGAAGCGGCCCCTTCGGTAAAGGCCAGGTAGCCGGCCTCCGTGCCAAAGCTGTTAAAAAGCGCGATAGTTATCCCCTGCTCGTTTGCCTGCACCCAGCAGTCCATAATAAATTCCTGTTCGCCGTAACGCCCGGTTATCTGCTGGGGCATATCCAGCGTTTTTTCAATCGCGGAAGGCGGGAGCAGGAAGTACCTTGCCCGGTCGGTTACAGAGACAGGGGGATACCGGGAAACCCTTGCCTCGGTCTTGCAGGAAACCAGGGAAAAAACAGCAAGAACCGCCTGCAACGCCCAAACCCTTCTCAGCGGGCCCTTTTTCGCGGTACACTTTTTCATCGATAGTACGAAACCCATGAGGCCATTTTATATAGGTTTATCCTGTCTGTCAAACAACGCGGACAACAACGCGGGCGAGTGGCGCGAGTATCAATTCGGATTTTCAGGGGGAAGCCTCCCCCCCGCCTCCAGCCCGCCGGGCGGTCTTCCGGCCCCCCCCTCTGCGGGGGACACCCCCGCAACGCCCCCGTGCCCCGCTCCCGGCGCCTTTCGGGAGGCGCAGGGGGCCGGCTTGCGAGGCGAATCCGCCCCTTGCGGCCGGGCGCTGCACGCCGAAGGGCGGCGAGTCCTGGCATTGCTTGACGCGGAGAACCATAACCGCGCGCGGGAACCCTCCGGCCAGGCGACCGGGCCGGCCGCCATTGCCGCGGAAAGCGGGGGAAGGCCTTTTTTCACCGACCGCCACGCGGATTTCAGCATTTCCCATTCCCGGTATATGGCGGCTGTCGCCTGGTCGCAGGAGGCGAACCCCGCGACCGGCCTCCCCCTCCGCTCGGGCTGCGACATCCAGTATGCGGCCCCCGGCAGGAACCGGGAAGCCGTCGCCCGGAAGTACTACTCCCCCGGCGAAAACAACTATATAGCCGCAGCCGCCGACACGGCGGAGCGGATCGGGCGCTTCTACCGGATATGGGCCCTCAAGGAAGCCTGCCTCAAGGCAAAAGGGCTTTCGGTGCTGGACATGCGGGACTCCCCCTCTTTCGCGGGGCGGGAAGGGCTTGGAAAAGAACCCTCCCTCCCCTTCTGTTTTTTCCTGTACGAACTTGAAAGCGCCGCCGCGGGCCGTTACCTCCTCGCCGTATGCCGGGAAAACCCGCCGCCAGGCCCCGCAGGGCCCGCCGCCGCGCCCCCTCCCGAAATCCGCTGGTATTCCCCGGCCCTCGCGCTGAAACGGATAGCCGTTATAGGGATA
>JAIRRR010000191.1 GCA_031255875.1 Treponema sp. | reverse complement strand
GTCTTTTGCCATAGAAACCTTTCAAAGCCTCGCTTTTGTTTGCGCACCTGCTAAACAAGCAAGGAATGATACTCTATCCGGAAAAAATGTTCAATTGCGCGAGCCGGGATATTTTTCATCAGAAGGCGCGGCGCTTCCCTGCCTATAGAAGCGCGGCGGCCCAGGCGTGAAGCGCGATGCCGAAGGCCACCGACACGTTGAGGGAGCCTTTCGCGCCGTAAACCGGGATGCTCAGGCGGCCCAGGGAACTGTCCGCCAGTTCCAGGGCTTCCGGGCTTACCCCGAGTTCTTCGGAACCGGCTATCATTACCGCGGACCGGGGGAATTCAAAATCCTCCGGCCCCGATCCCCCGGTTTCCAGGGCAAAGAAAGGCCCGCCCGGGAATTCCCCGGTTCCGGGTCCCGCCCGCGCCCTGTGCGGGGGCGGGGGTTCGCGGGCGGGCAGGCCGCCGGCGATCCTTTCCCAGGGAACGACGTCCACGGCGCCCATGGCGGTCCTGGAAGCGCGGCGGTGCAGCGGGTCGGCGCAGAGCGGCGAGAGGTACAGCTTTTCCACGCCGAAGGATTCGGCTGTCCGGAACATGGCCCCGACGTTAAAGGGGGAGCGTATGTCTTCAAGGTAGGCCCGCATCCCCGGAAAGACCCGGCGTTTCGCGGGGTCCAGCCTGCCCCGGTGATCGACAAAGTCCCAGTCGGCCGGGGCCCGGCCGGTTTCAGCCAGGAGGATGTGGCGGATCGTGTTGAGGGAACGGGAGGGTTCGGCGGGCAGCAGGCCCAGGGCGGCCTCCAGGGCGCTCAGGGCCGCCGGGGAAAAACCCGGATCGCCGGGCAGCAGGCCCAGGGCGCCTTCGAGGAAGGCGAGATCTTCAGGGGCCGGGGCCAGGCCGGCGGCCAGGCGCAGTTCCGCCCGGGTGACGATCCTGAGGATCTTCCGCAGTTTCTGGGAACGGGGCAGGGTTTCAAGTTTGCGGACGGGGATCATTGCAGCCTCCGGGCCGGCCGGGCAAAAAAAAGCGGAACCCGCCGGGTTATCCCCCAGGTTCCGCCCCCGCGATCTTTGGAATTCAGCTTAAAATCCAAAGACATCCATTATTCTATCCGCCGTAGCGCTGATCCGTTCTTCAATATACGCCGGGTCGTCGATTTTCTGCCTCAGTTCGGCGACCCTGTCCTCCCTTATATCCGGAGCGGATGCCACCAACTCCAGCGCCCGATAAAACTCAGCTTTTTCCACAGCCTCCGAGGACAAGCTTATGGAATCGGACTTTTCGGCCTGACTGACGCGACTGTTCGGTCCGGGTTTTTTGCCGGGTTGAATGGGCTCCGGAGAACCTATCCTGTCGATGGTCATACTCATTTCCTCTACCTCTATTATCGGCAGTTCTTTACCATTAGTTTACACGTTAATTCGATTTCTTGCCAGATACATACACCGAAAATTCACCGATTTGGCGGTTTTTTTCCGCCAAAAGCCCAAGAATTTCTTCAACCGGGCCCCTAAGGTATTCCTCGTGTACCTTGGTCATTTCCCTGCCCACGCAAACATAACGCCCTTTATCAAATTCGGCCAGATCCTCCAGAAGCTTAAGTACCCTGAAGGGCGATTCGTAGAGCACAAAGGCCGCGTCCATTGCCAGAAGTTCCGCAAGCCGGGAACGGCGGCGCCCTGCCTTGGGCGACAGAAAGCCCTCGAAAACCACCGTCTTGTCCGCCCCCCCGGCGACGCTGACCAGGGCGGCGAACGCGGAAGGCCCGGGTATAGGAATAACCTCGTGCCCGGCTTCCAGGACGCGCCGGACCAGGGCCGATCCCGGGTCGCTGAGCGCCGGGGTGCCCGCGTCGCTCGCGTAGGCTGCGGTCCTGCCTTCGTCCAAAACGGAAACGACTTCCCCGGCGGCGGACCGCTCGTTCTGGGTCCGGCAGGAGAGGAGCCTTGCCCGGATGCCGAGGCGGTTCAGGAGCTTGAGCGTGCGGCGGGTGTCCTCGCAGGCCACCAGATCGACCGTCTTGAGAATTTCCGCCGCCCGGTAGCTAATGTCCCCCAAATTTCCGATCGGGGTGCCGATAATATAGAGAATCGCCAAAGTCTTATGAGTATATCCCGGAGATCGGCGCCTGGCAATCCGGACGGAGTGGTATGGACACCTTATTTCAATTGCTGATTTTGTCGATTGTCGGCGTAATCCTTATCTGGTTCGGCTACACCCTCTTTTTCCGTTTCCGGGGGGGCTCCAGGGAAGAAGCCTGCGGCGATGACGACAATTACGGCCGGTCCCGCAGGAAGGACGGCTCGCGGATAGAAAACGGCGTCCCCGGCGATCCCAGGGTCTGCCCGGTATGTTCGGCCAGGCTTAACCTGGAGGAGCGGGTCAAGTCGGCCGCCTTTCCGGGCGTTCCGGGCCAGGGCCGGATGATGCATATCTGGGGCTGCGCCTACTGCCTGGACGGGGGCCGCAGGCGGGTCTGCCCGGTTTGCGGGGCGGTTATCAGCACGGATCAGATACTGGTGGCCCGGATGTTTGAAAAGCCCGGCCGCTCCCATGTGCATGTCCTGGGCTGCAGCTATTGCCGTGAGGCCCTGGCGAGCGGGGCAAAGAAGGGCGGCTCCAGGTAACTGCCGTTGTAACACGGCCTGGATTCGGCGGGCCGGGGCCCCGGCAGCCTGTTGCATTTGCGGCGAAGCCCCGCGCAAGGGATAGGAGCGGTATACCTTTGGGCGGGTTTTCCCGCCCAAAGGTATACGAGCGGATAGCCCGGTCCGGCCGCGCGGCGGCGCGCGGCCGGATGCGCCCAAATTCTTCGGCTTTTACGGAAGCCCCGTGAAGGGGGAATCGCCGCGCGGGCAGGCGAATTGACAAGGCTGTATGCCCGCTGTATTGTTGAACCGGGCGCAAAGCGGCGGAGGGAACATGACAGCTACAAGGGCGGCGTTTGGCGGAAACGGCGCTGTTCCGCGGGGGGCCGCGCGGGCAAATTGCAAAGCCACGACAGGCCGGCGGCATGGGTGAAACGATGGGCGCGTTTTTCGCGGCGGAACCTTCCCCGTTAGCGGGCGTATACGCCTGGGGTATCGCGGTAATCAAGGCGATTCAGACAATCGAAAGCCCCGCCCTGACCGCGCTGGTGCGGTTCTTTACGGCGCTGGGGACGGAGCTGTTTTACATTCCGGTTATGCTGCTCATCTACTGGTGCGTGGATACGCGGAAGGGGGCGAGGCTCGGCGTATTGCTCATGCTTTCAAACTGGGCCAACCTTTCTCTGAAAAATTTGCTGAAGCAGCCGCGCCCCTATACGCTGGAGCCGTCGGTGGGCCGGGCGTTCGAGCAAAGCTACGGGATACCTTCGGGGCACGCCCAAAATTCGCTTGTCTTCTGGGCTGCCGCCGCTTCCCTGGCAAAGAGGTCCCCCCTGGAAAGGCCGGCCCGGATAGCGGCGTTTTTCTTTGTTATAGTTATCGCCTTTACCCGGCTCTACCTGGGCGTCCACTTTCCCACGGATATTTTCGGGGGCTGGGCTGCCGGGGGCGTTCTCCTGGTGCTGTACTTTCTGTTTGCCGGGCGTCTCGAGGCGTTCCTTGCCGGAGCGAATCCGCGTTACCGGATGATCGCCGCCGCCCTTGCCGCGTTTTTGATGAACGCCTCCGGCATGGGGCCGGATCAGGGGGGGCTTTTCCTGGGTTTCTGCTGCGGCTGCAGTTTGGCGGGGAGCCGCATTGGTTTCGCGGCAGAGGCCCGGCTGAGGGGCAAAAAGCCCGGCGCAGTAATCCTGCTTGCCCGCTATGCCTTGGGCGCGGCCGGCGCCGCCCTGATCTACCTGGCCCTTAAAGCGCTGCTCCCCGGCGGGGAATCGCTTTTCGCCGGCCTGCCCTTCTGGGGCGCTTCCTCCCCCTACTACGAACTTGGCCGTTTCCTGCGCTACGGCGTCCTGGGCCTGTGGGTCGGCGCGGGCGCTCCCTGGCTTTTCTGCCGCGCCGGCCTTGCGGAACGGGCCGGGACCGGCAGTGTTGCCGCTGCCCCGGAGTAAGCCGCAATAATGGACAGGCCTGTTTACGGCGACACCGATCCTGTTGCCGCATTCGCCACCCCGCTGGGCATAAGCGCCCTGGCCGTTATCAGAACGTCGGGCGGCGAAAGCGTAGCATTACTGTCGCGGGTTTTTTCCCGCCCTGAAAAGCTCCTTGCCGCAAGGGGGAACACCGTGGTCCACGGCTGGATCACCGCCTGTTCCGGGGGCGGCGGAAGCCCGGCGGAAAAAATCGACGAGGTCCTGGTCTCCGTGTACCGGGGCCCGGCGAGCTATACCGGCGAGGACGGGGCGGACATTTCCTGCCACGGGGGCATCGCCGCCGCGAAGGGCGTGATGGCTGCCCTCAAAGCGGCGGGTTTTCGCGAGGCCCTGCCCGGCGAATTTAGTTTCCGCGCCTTTATGAACGGCAAGATCGACCTTACCCGCTGTGAAAGCGTCATGGAGATTGTGTCCGCCAAAACAAGCCTGGGCAGGGAACACGCGGCGCGGCGGCTTTCGGGCAGCCTGGAACGGGAAATCCGCAGGATCAATGCGCTTCTGGTGGAGACCCTCGCGGCCGCGGAACTCTGCCTTGACTATTCCGAAGACGAGGCCGGCGCGGCCCGGGCGGACGGCGGCGCTGCCGCGGACGGGGCCGAAGGAGCCCTGCCCGGCCGCCGCTTCGCGGAAGACGCCCTGGAGAGGCTGCGGGGCCTGGCCGCCTCTTACCGGAGGGAGCGGCTCTACGCGGAAGGCGCTTTGGTGGTTATCGCGGGCCGGCCCAACGCGGGAAAGTCGAGCGTGTTTAATTTGCTGCTCAGGGAAGACAGGTCCATTGTTACCGATGTGCCGGGCACTACCCGCGACTGGATCGAGGATTGGGTTTCCCTGGAGGGCATTCCGGTGCGGCTTGCCGACACGGCGGGCCTTAGGGATTCGGAAGACCCCGTGGAAAAACTGGGAATAAGCCGGAGCCGGGAACTTCTTGGGGAAGCGGATCTTGTGCTCTACCTTGTTGACGGGAGCGCGGGAATTACCGGGGAAGACAGGGATTTTCTTGGCAGCGCGCAAAAGCCGTTAATACCGCTTTGGAACAAGGCGGACATCGCCCTGCCGCCTCCGGGCAGCCGGCTCCTGGCCGTCAGCGCGAAAACCGGCGAAGGTTTTGGGAAACTGGCGGAGGCCGCCGCCGCCGCCCTGGAAAAAGCCGCCGGGGAAACCGCCCCGGAAGCCGGCCGCCTGTCCGCGGGGATAGGGACCGCCCGGCAGAAAGAGCTTGTAGACGCGGCCCTTGCCTCGCTGGAAGAGGCGCTCGCCCTGGCGGACCGGGGGGAGCCCCTGGACCTCGCCGCGCCCGCGCTCAGGGAGGCGGTAAACGCCCTGGGGGAAATTACCGGGGAAGTCGCCACTGCGGACATACTGGAAGTCATGTTCAGCCGTTTCTGTGTGGGGAAATAGGCGGGTTATGC
>JAIRRR010000284.1 GCA_031255875.1 Treponema sp. | reverse complement strand
CTCTACGGCGTGGCCCTTGCCCGCAAGGCGGGCGTCAGGACGCTGCTCAACCCGGCGCCGGCCGTCCCCCTGCCGGAGGAGCTGTTCGCCATGCTGGATTATATTGCCCCGAACGAAGTTGAAAGCGAGATATACACGAAAATTTCCCGGCAGGGGAAATCCGCGGAAGCATGGCGGCGGGAAAACGCCGAGTGGTTTCTCAAACGGAACGTCAGGAATGTCTGCATCACCCTGGGGCAGGAAGGGGCCTATTTTAACAACGGCAGGGAGGAGCGCTATGCCCCGGCCTTCCCCGTTACGGCAGTTGACACGACCGCCGCCGGGGATTCCTTTATCGGGGGCTTTGTCTTCGGCATTGCCCGGGGCTGGCCGGTGGAAAAATGCATGATCTTTGCCAACGCCTGCGGCGCCGTTTCGGCCCGGACCAGGGGGGCGCAGAATTCCATCGGGGACTATGGGCGTATAAGCGCCTTTTTGAAAGAGCGGGGCGTTGGCGGGTTTTAGGCCGGGCCGGGTTCAGTTAAACTCCGGGGGGAGGTAGGCCAGGCAGTATATGTAGCCTTCCCTGGACAGTTCCTCGATGTCGTTGGAATACTTGTAGGACTTTCTGTCGTCGGCCGGGTATCTGAAATTCCAGCCCTTCTTTATTCCCTCCGCCGGCAGATCCTGGTTATAATAAAAAAGCTCCGCGTCAAAATTCGTGTTCCTTGACAAAACCGCGCGGTATATCCCGGTGCTGAAGGTAAGCTGCCCGTATTTAAGCGTCCGGCTGTCGCCCATTTTTACCAGGCGGTCGTCGCTGATAAACGCGGGCAGGATAAGCCGCAGCTTCCCCCCGTTTATTGAGCCGACAAGGCCTAAATCGTAGTTGTTGTTGATTTTCGCCTGGATTTCGGGTATGTCGCCCTTGAATTCCTCCGGGATCTGGTTGTTTTTGGACGGATAATGGGTCTTTGTTTCCAGCACAAATACCCCGGCCCCCCCGTCCTGGGAATCGGGGCTGCAGGCCGTCAAAACGGAAACAAGGGCCAGCAAGGCGGCGCACGGGCCGATAGCGTGTTTCATAGTACTATCTTAGCGAATTTTGAGCCGAAATTCAAAAGCCAAAAATATTCCGGGCGTCTTTGCTTGAAAAAGCTCTCTTTTTTTAGCATATTTGATACAGGGGCAGTCAAGAATCCCTCCGGGTTTTGGAAAGGCTTTTGTGAACCTCTGAAAATTCCAGTTTTGAGAGGTCTTCTTCCCTTTTGTGTGACGCGGCCAGTCAGATCCGCGAAAGAGGCGTACATGGCGACAACATTCCCGCGCGGGCGTGCGTCCGCGCGGCATGAGCGGGCAGGGGGCGGGGCCGTATGAGCGATTTCGGCGCCCCGGACGGCGGGTCCAAAGATCCCCGCCGGAAGAAGAATTCCGGCCCCCAGTTCCCCTTCGGCGGGATGCCCCCCCGTATGCCCGACCCCAAGAAATTCGGGGGGTGGAAGTTTACAATCATCTACGTGCTGATCCTGATTGTGGGGATGAGCCTTTTTAACTACGTGTTCCTGAGCCGGGTGAACCCCACCATCGACTTTTCCGAGTTTAAAAGGAAGATCTCCTCCGGCGAAATAAAGCGGGTGGAGCTTTCGGACTCGTATTTTACCGGCTATACCGCCGCCCGCAGGGAACCGGCCGCGAGCACGGTTTTCAGGAATCCCTATTCCGCGTCTTCCGAGACGGCCTTCAGGACCGTGCCGATCAACGATCCGGAGATCATCAAGCTGATGGACGAGCGCGGCGTCTCCTACTACGCGGTCTCCCGGGAGGGGAGCACGGTACTCAACATCATCTTTTCCTGGGTCCTGCCCATAGCCTTCTTCTTCTTTATCTGGCGCTTCCTTATCAAGCGTATCGGGAATATGGGGGGCAACGTGCTTTCCGTTGGGCAGAACCGCGCGGTAATTGTCGCGGAAGGGGACGTTATCACCCGCTTTGTGGATGTCGCGGGCGTTGACGAGGCCAAAGACGAGCTTGTGGAGGTGGTGGATTTCCTGAAAAGCCCGGGGAAGTACACCGACATAGGCGGGAAGATACCCAAAGGCGTGCTGCTCGTGGGGCCGCCCGGTACGGGGAAGACCCTGCTTGCCCGCGCGGTTGCCGGCGAGGCCGGGGTGCCCTTCTTCCGCATGTCGGGCGCGGACTTTGTGGAGATGTTTGTCGGCGTGGGCGCGGCCCGGGTGCGCGATCTGTTCAAGCAGGCCCGCGAGAAGGCGCCCTGCATCATCTTTATCGACGAGCTTGACGCCATCGGGAAAAGCCGGATCAACAACATAGCCGGGGGCAATGACGAGCGCGAGCAGACCCTGAACCAGCTTCTTGTGGAGATGGACGGCTTTGACGGCACCTCCGGGCTTATCATCCTGGCCGCCACCAACCGGCCCGATGTCCTGGACCCGGCCCTGCTCAGGCCCGGCCGCTTTGACCGGCAGGTGCTGGTGGACAGGCCGGATCTCAGCGGCCGGGAAGCCATCCTGCGCATACATTCGAAGGCGGTAAAGCTTTCTCCGGCGGTGGATCTGGCGGCCGTGGCCCGCTCCACTTCGGGCTTTGTGGGCGCCGACCTGGCGAATATTGTAAACGAGGCCGCGCTGCTGGCGGTACGGGGCGGCAGGAAACTGGTGGATCAGAAGGACTTTGACGAGGCCATCGAGAAAACCGTGGCCGGGCTCCAGAAAAAGAGCCGGGTCATGTCCGAAGAGGTGCGCCGCGTGATAGCCTATCACGAAACGGGCCACGCCCTTACTGCGGCCTTTACCCCCGGTTCCGATCCGGTACAGAAGATTTCGATAATCCCGCGCGGTTTCGGCGCCCTGGGCTATACCCTGCAAATGCCTATTGAGGACCGCTATGTCGTCACCGAGGAGGAACTCCTGGGGAAGATCAACGTGCTTTTGGGGGGGCGGGCCGCCGAGGAACTGGTTTTCGGGGAGATCTCCACCGGGGCCGCCAACGATCTTACCAAGGCCACGGACATAGCCCGGAAGATGATAACCGATTACGGGATGAGCGCCCAGTTCAAACACGTGGCCCTGACCCAGCGGGGCGCGGGGATGCTCGGCGGCCCGGCCGGCCATGAGCCGGCCTTCCACCGGGAATATTCGGAAACCACCCAGCAGTATATTGACGAGGAAATCGCCCGTATAATGGGCGCCCGTTACGCCCTGGTAAAGGGGCAGCTTGAGGCGAACCGCGCCCTGGTTGACACCATAGCCGGCCGGCTCCTTGAAAAGGAAACCCTGGACGAAAAGGAATTCAAGGCCCTGATCGGGATCTGATATTGGCGCCGGGCCTGGCGCCGGCGGAACAAAGGAGGGAAAGATGAAACGCGCGAAAACTTTTATGGACAGCGATTTCTTGCTCGAAACCGGGACGGCCCGGGAGCTGTTTCACGGGACGGCCGGGCAGCAGCCGATCTACGACTTCCACTGCCACCTTATTCCCTCCCAGATCGCCGAAAACAAGCGCTTCGACAATATTACCGAAGCCTGGCTCGGGGGCGATCATTACAAGTGGCGGATGATGCGGGCGATGGGCATTGACGAGTCCTTTATCACCGGCAACGAGGACGATTACGGGAAATTCCTCGCCTGGGCCCGCACGGTCGAGAACCTTGTCGGGAACCCCCTGTACCACTGGACGCATCTGGAGCTTCAGCGCTGCTTTGGCATTTACGAGCCGCTCTGCGAGAAAAGCGCCCCGGCTGTCTGGGAAAAGTCGAACGCCGCCCTGGCCTCCCTTTCCGTGCGGGACATTTTCCTGAAATTCCGGGTGTATGCCGTCGGCACCACCGACGATCCCGCCGATTCCCTGGAATACCACCGGGCCATAGCTTCCGGCGCGGCCCCCGTCGGCAAAACCGGGACCCGGGTGATCCCGTCTTTCCGGCCGGACAGGGCCATCGGCATTGACCGGGAGGATTTCCCCGCGTATATCGAAAAACTTGCCGGCGCCGCGGGTACGCAGATCCGCTCGGTGGCGGATCTGCTCGCGGCCCTGGAAAAGCGGCTCGATTTCTTCGCCTCCCTGGGCTGCCGCGCCTCGGATCACGCCCTGGAATACCCGCCCTTTGCCGCCAAGTCCGACAGGGAAGTCGAGCGCGTCTTCCAGGACGCCCTGGCGGGGAAGATCCCCGATCCCCCTGCGGCGGATGCTTTTAAGACCCGCCTGCTTGCCGCGCTCGCGGGCTTCTACGCGGAGCGGGGGGTAGTTATGCAGCTGCACATCGCGGCGCTCCGGGGAATCAACAGGCGGATGATCGGGCGGATCGGGCCGGACGCAGGCTTCGACGCGGTGCATGATCGCCGGATCAGCGAAAACCTCGCCGCCCTGCTCGATTTTATGGACGCCCCGGGCGGCCTGCCGAAGACCATCATCTACAGCCTCAACCCCAAGGACTACTATCCCATAGCCACCGTGATGGGCGGCTTCCAGGACAACTGCGCGAAAGCGGAGAACCGCCCGGGCATACCCGGAAAAGTGCAGTTCGGCCCGGCCTGGTGGTTCTGCGACCACCGGGACGGCATGGAAGAGCAGCTCCGCATCCTTGCCAATGTGGGCCTGCTCCCCGCCTTTGTGGGCATGCTCACCGATTCCCGCAGCTTCCTCTCCTACCCGCGCCACGAGTACTTCCGCCGTATCCTCTGCAACCTGCTGGGGAAATGGGTTGAAAACGGCGAGTACCCCGCCGACATGGAAAAACTTTCGGAAATCGTGCGGGGCATTTCTTTCGAGAACGCTAAGTCCTATTTCGGGTAGGGGCCGGCCAGGGGTCTGCTGCGCTTCTCGTGCAACAGGCTGCCAGGCCCGCCCTCCTTTTTCGAATTTACGCTTGAATTTCACGCTAAATATGATTATTTTAGTGATATATACAACTCAGGGAGAATGTGAATTTTCTCATAGTTATTTGTTATTTATTTGATAAAGAAGCAACATTATTTCATATGAAAGATTTTGCGGGCGCCGATATTGCCCGGCTTTTTGGTAAGAATTTAAAACGTATCCGCAGCAACAAAAAAATCTCCCAACTAACCTTGGCGAATATGGCGGACTTGACTCACAACTTTATCAATGAAATTGAGAACGGGCGCAAATGGGTATCTTCCGATACCGTTGCCAAACTGGCGGGGATCCTGGAGGCGGAGCCGTTTCAGTTTTTTATTCCTGACCAGTCCGTGGGCAACATCGATACCCAGATTTTCCAGGAATATATCGACGAAATGAGCGTTTCGTTCGGCAGGATGGTCCAGGAATTCCGCGCCCAATATCTGCGGAATTCGGGCAATCCGGACGGCGCCAGGTAAATCTGCCGCGATCAGTCGGTCAGGATATTCATGTTGCTCAGGATCAGGATTTCCGGCCGGTATTCGAAGTGCATGGTATCGTAGAACATCCATTTGCCGCCCCAGATAAAGCCGTAGGCTTCAAAGGCCTTTACGACTTTGTCGGGCGGGTGGAGGCGGCGGCTGTAGGGGACCGCCCACCAGCGGGGGTTGTTCTCGGCCGTCCAGAGCCAGTAAGTATTGGCGCTGCGGTGGTTGGCGGGCAGGAGATCGACGGCCGCGCCGTAGGCGTGGTAGCTCCGGCTCTGGGTCCTGGCAATGTTCCGCCAGTTCCAGGCCGTAACGGTGTCGATGCTGTTCACCCATTGCCGCACCTGGCTGTCGGTTTCGGCCTCCCGCCTGATCCGCTCCTCCACCAGGGTGAGCTCCTCCATAATGGCGTAGTGCACTAAGACGCTGTGCCCCAGGAAGCGTATGGTCTTGAGCCTTGCGTAGGATTCGTCCCGGCTATGCGCGCGCCAGAGCGCGTCGTAAAAGTGCAGGGAACGTTTCGGGGGGTGTTCCTGCCGCCTTTGGGCGGCGGCGTCAAAACGAGCCGCCTCTTCAGGGCCGGGTTCCTCCCAGGGGGGAAGATCCGCCTGGTAGTTGTAAAAGGGCTGGGGATCGTATTCGGCCGCCCGGTTCCGCAGCCCTTCGGGAAGCAGCCGGCCCTGGGCGTAATAGAACCATTCCCCGCGCACCGGGACCGCCCAATCCCCGTTCCGGTACGCCGCCCTGCCGATACGGCCCGGGTAGGCTGCCGACAGGGCCTTCATAACCTGCTCCCCGCGGTTTGCCTGGACGGGCGCGGTGCCCGGCCCCTGCCCGAGCCCGCCGCTCTGCGCGTAAGCCGCCGGGGGCGTCAGGGCCGGCAGCAGAAGCGCCGCCGCTAAAACGCTGCAAAATTTACGGTGAATCATCCC